>NZ_JACHEZ010000011.1 GCF_014201675.1 Oceanithermus desulfurans
CTTCACTACTACAACTGGCACCGCCCCCACAGCAGCCTGGGCAACCAGGCCCCCGTCTCACGCTTGGGGGTTAGTGTGAACAACGTGGTGAGACTACACAGCTAGAGGACGAGGCGGCCGCGGACCACGGTCGCCCGTGGCCGTGCGTAGGCGGTGGCGCTTTCGAGCGGGTCGCCGCCCAGGGCCACCAGGTCGGCCGCGTACCCGGGGGCGAGGCGGCCGAGCTCGTCCTCGCGGCCCAGCGCCCGCGCCGCCACGACGGTGGCGGCCCTGAAGACGCTGTCGAGCTCCAGCCCCGCCTCGGCCAGCAGCTCGAGCTCGCGCGCCAGGTTGGGATGGGGGTTGAGCGGGGTGCCGGCGTCGGTGCCAGCGGCGACGGGCACGCCCGCGCGGTAGGCCTCGAAGGTGTTGGCGCGATGCCGTTCGGCTATGGGCCGGGTCTTCTCCACCATGAAGGCGGGGACGCGCCCCTCGCCCTGGAGGATGCCGTCGGGGGCGGCCAGCGTGGGCACGAGCACGGTCCCCTGGCGCTTCATCAGCTCGAAGACCTCCTCGTCCCAGGCGTCGAAGGCGCCGTGCTCGATGGTGCGCACGCCCGCGCGCACGGCGTTCTTGATGCCCGCGAGCCCCTGGGCGTGGGCGGCGCTCACCGCGCCGCGCTTTTCGGCCTCGCGCACCCCGGCGCGCATCTCTTCCTCGTCGAACATCTCGGCCCCCGCCTTGACGCCCGGGGTCATCACCCCGCCGGTGGCCATGAACTTGACCGCCTTCGCGCCCTGCTTGAAGACCGTCCGCGCGGCCCGGCGCACGCCCTCGGGCCCGTCGGCCTCCAGCCCGAACTTCCAGCCGTGGCCGCCCGTGGGGGTGATCACGGGACCCGCGGCGACGATGCGCGGCCCCGCGAGCCGCCCCTGCTCCACCGCCTGCGCCAGCCCGACCGCGCCGCCCGCGCGCGAGCCCAGGTCGCGCACCGCGGTCACCCCTGCGGCCAGGTAGCGCCGCAGGTAGCCCGCCGCCCGCGCCAGCAGGAAGGCGTCGCTCTCCTTTTCCAGATCGGCCGTGGGGTCGAGGTCGCCCGACATCGTCAGGTGCACGTGGGCGTCGATCAACCCCGGCACCACCACGCCCGGCAGCGGCGTCACCTCGGCGCGGGCGGGGGCGCGGCGGTCGAGGCCGGCGATGCGGCCGTCTTCGACGCTCAGGTAGCCTTCGAAGAGCTCGAGCTCTTCCGGGTCGAGAAAGGTGCCCTTGTAGGTCTGCATGCCCTCATCGTAGCGGGTAAGGACGAACAGCGGGCCCGTGCGCGGTCGCGGGTTAATCGGGGTGTGGGGTGTAGGTTTTTGCGATGTCGAAGGTGAACCTTTGGCTTCATCAGCGCCCACAACCTCCTCCCCGGCTCTCCCCAAGGGGAGGGAGTTTCATTTGTCGTTACCCGACCGGAGGCTTCTGTCGCGACAAAACCACAGACTACGGGCCACAGGCTACAAGCTACGGGCGCGATCTCTTAGTTCACCACTGCGTACCGTGCGCCTCGTACCACGCACTGCACACCCGCTCACCTGCTCCGCGGGTCCAGCACCTCGCCCAGCGCGTCGCCCAGCAGGTTGATGCCCAGCACCACCAGGCTGATGGCCACGCCGGGGAAGGTGGCCACCCACCAGCCGCCGAAGTAGAGCACCTCGCGGCCGTCGGCCAGCATCTGGCCCCAGCTGGGCACCTCGGGGGGAACGCCGGAAAGCCCCAGGAAGCTGAGGGCCGCCTCGCTGACGATGATGCGGGCGAGCTCCAGGGTCGCCACCACGATCAGGGGCCCCGCGGCGTTGGGGAGCAGGTG
Source organism: Oceanithermus desulfurans (assembly GCF_014201675.1). Classification (NCBI taxonomy): domain Bacteria; kingdom Thermotogati; phylum Deinococcota; class Deinococci; order Thermales; family Thermaceae; genus Oceanithermus; species Oceanithermus desulfurans. The sequence continues at coordinate 1,835 of NZ_JACHEZ010000011.1, forward strand.
GCGGGTCAGGATCCGCCCGGTGGGCGCGCCCAGCGCCCGCGCCGCCTGGACGAAGTCCTGCTCCTTGAGCGAGAGCACCGAGCCCCGCACCACCCGGGCGTAGACGACCCAGCTGGTGACCCCCAGGGTGAGGATCGTGTTCGTGAGGCTGGGGCCCAGCGCGGCGATGATGGCGATGACGAGCAGGATGAAGGGCAGCGAGAGCTGGATGTCGCCCAGGCGCATGAGCAGGTCGTCGAGCCGGCCGCCGAAGTAGCCGGAGACGAGGCCCAGCGGCACGCCGATGGTCATCCCGATGAGGACGCTGCTGATGGAGATGAGCAGCGAGAGCCGGGCGCCGTAGAGGATGCGCGAGAGCACGTCGCGGCCCAGGCGGTCGGTGCCGAGCAGGTGGCCCTCGGTGCCGGGGGGCTGCAGGCGCTGCGCCAGGTCCTGCAGCGTCGGGTCGTGGGGGCTTACCAGCGGGGCCAGCGCCGCGGTGAGCAGGAAGAGGCCGATGATCGCCATGCCGGCCAGGGCGGTGGGGTTCTTCAGCAGCCGTTTCATGCGTACCGCACCCTCGGGTCGAGCCACAGGTAGGCCAGGTCGACGATCAGGTTCACCAGCGCCAGCAGCAGCGCGAAGACCACCACGGTCGCCTGGACGACGGGGAAGTCGCGCTGGCTGACGGCGATGAGGACGAAGCGGCCGATGCCCGGCCAGGCGAAGATGGTCTCGGTGATCACCGCGCCCGAGAGCAGCGCCCCCAGCTGCAGGCCGATGATGGTGACCACCGGAATGGCCGCGTTGCGCAGGGCGTGCTTGTAGACGACCACCCGGCCCGCCAGCCCCTTGGCGCGGGCGGTGCGCACGTGGTCGCTGCGCAGCTCCTGAATCACGCCGCTGCGGGTGAGGCGGGCGATGGAGGCGGTCACGAAGGTGCCCACGGTGATCGTGGGCAGGATCAGGTGCTTCCAGCTGCCCGCGCCGGAGATGGGCAGCCAGCGGAGCTCGAGCCCGAAGACGAGGATCAGCATCAGCCCCAGCCAGAAGACGGGGATCGACTGACCCAAGAGGGCGAGCGTCATCGTCGCCAGCTCGGCGAGGCTGCCCTTGCGCACCGCCGCCAGCACCCCCGCGGGCACCCCCAGGGCCACGGCGAAGGCCAGCCCCCAGCCCGCGAGCAGCAGCGTGGGGCCCATGCGCACCAGCACCAGGTCCAGCGCCGGCTCCTCGGAGCGCAGGCTGGTGCCGAAGTCGCCCCGGGTCAGCTTGATCAGGTAGCGGCCGTACTGGACGTAGAGCGGCTGGTCGAAGCCGTAGGCGCGGCGCAGGTCCTCGCGGGCCTCGGGGCTGGCGTCGAGCGGCAGCAGCAGGTTGACGGGGTCGCCCGAGAGGTAGAGCAGCCCGAAGGCCAGCGTGGCCGCCCCCCAGACGACGACGAGAACGAGAAGGAGCCTGCGCAGGACGTAGGTCAGCATCGGCCGCCCCCGGTTAAACCCCTCCCCCGAAGACGCGGGGGAGGGGCGAGGCTTCGGTCATCGTTCCTCTACTTCACGATCTCCGCGTCGAAGGCCCAGATGAGCTCGTCGGGACGCGGCTGCCACTTGACGCGCTTGTTGACGCCGTAGATGTCCTTCTGCTGGTGCAGGAAGATCCAGGGCGCGCCCGCGCGCACGCGTTCGAGCGCCTTCTTGTAGAGCGCCTGGCGCTTGGTCTGGTCGACCACCGACTGGGCCTCGAGCACCGCCTTGTCGAACGCGGGGTCGGCCCAGTAGCTGAAGCGGGTCTGCGGCGGGCCGCCCTCGACCGTGCCGCCGTAGAGCAGGGTGAAGAGGGTGTTGTCGGCGTCGAACTGGGCGTTGCCCCAGCCGATCAGCCAGGCGTCCGTGGGGATCTTGCGCTCGAGAATCTGGCCCACGTAGCTGCTCCACTCCTGCACCCGCAGATCGACCTTGACGCCCACCTTGGCCAGCTGGCCCACGATGGCCTCGGCGACCTGGCGGTCGTTGAGGTAGCGGCCCGAGGGGCTGCCCATGGTGAAGCTGAAGCCGCCCGGGTAGCCGGCCTCGGCGAGCAGCTCTTTGGCCTTGGCGGGGTCGTAGGGGAAGGGTTCGCAGAGCTTTTCGTCGTAGCCGAAGATGTAGGGGTTGAGGGGGCAGCCCACGGGCACGCCGTTTCCGCCCAGCACGTGCTCGATGATGGCCTTCTTGTCCACCGCGTAGTTGAGGGCCTGGCGCACCTTAGGATCGTGCAGCGGGCCCTCGCCCTTCACGTCGAGGACCACGAAGATGTTGCGGATGCTGGGCACGGTGCGGGCTTCGGCCACGCCCGAGCCGTTCACCACGTCCACGGCCTCGGGGGCGAGGTTGGTGATGATGTCCACGCCGCCGGTCATCAGCTCGGCCACCCGGCTCGAGGCCTCGGGGATGGGCCGGAAGACGACCTTCTTGATCTTGGGCTTGCCCGCCCAGTAGTCCTCGTTGGCCTCGAGCACGATCTCCTGGTCCTTGACCCAGCGCACGAACTTGTAGGGCCCGGTGCCCACCGGGTGGTTGGCGAAGTAGGCGTCGCCCTTTTCCTCGATGTACTGCTTGGGCACGACCCAGAAGTAGGTCAGGCGGGTGAGGAAGAGCGGGAAGGGCTTCGCGGTGGTGACCTTCAGGGTGTAGGGGCCCGTCACCTCCACGCTCTTGATGGGCTTGAAGTAGGTGCTGTACTTCAGCGGCTTGTCGGGGTTGAGCAGGCGGTCGAAGTTGAACTTGATGACCTCGGCGTTCAGCTCTTCGCCGTTGTGGAACTTCACCCCCTGGCGCACGGTCAGCTCCCAGGTGAGGTCGTCCAGCGCTTTCGCCTCACCCAGCCAGGGTTCGTACTTGCCGTCGGGCGTGCGCCGGTAGAAGTTGTCGAAGATCTGCGCGGTGACGTTGCCCGTGGGCGTTTCCTGGTGGTTGACCGGGTCCAGGGTGGTCGCGTCCACACCCTGGGCGATCACCAGGGTGTCGCCGGCGGCCCAGGCGGGCAGCGCGGCAAGAATAAAAACCAACAAGATCCCTATTTTTCGCATAATTACCCCCTCCTTGAGGATTCAGCCTATCAGGAAAGCCCACCCCGTTCAAGATTTTCGTTTTTCTGCAGGACGCCGCGGGCGGGTAATCTTACGGTTTTCCGACGTTCGCCGCCGAAGCCGTGGGGGAGGCGGGGCTGGTAAGGTGATGGCGTGTTCAGGAACCTGGGTGCCTACCTGGAAGACCTCGAGCGCCGCGGCGAGCTGGTGCGCGTGCCCGAGGAGGTTTCCGCCGAGCTCGAGATCACCGCGCTGGCCGACCGGGCCTTCAAGACCGGTGGGCCGGCGCTCTTGTTCGAGAACGTACGGGACCGCGACTTCCCGCTGGTGATCGGGCTCTTCGGTACCCCCGAGCGCACCGCGCGGGCGCTGGGGGTGCGCGCGCTCGACGACCTGGCGGCTCGGGTAGAGCGCCTCTTGGAGCTCAAGCCCGCGGGCGGCCTCGCCGGGGCGCTGGCCATGCTGCCCAAGCTGGGTGAGCTGAAAGGCCTCTTTCCCAAAAAGGTGCGGCGCGCGCCGGTGCAGGAGGTGGTGCTCACGGGTGACCGGGTCGACCTGGGCCGGCTACCGGTGCAGACCTGCTGGCCCGGCGACGGCGGCCCCTTCGTCACCCTGCCCCAGGTGATCACCCGGGATCCCGAGACCGGCGAGTACAACGTGGGAATGTACCGCATGCAGGTCTTCGGGCCACGTAGCACGGCCATGCACTGGCAGCTCTACAAGACCGGGCGCAGGCACTTCGAAAAGGCCCGCAAGCTGGGAACGAGGCTCGAGGTGGCCGTGGCCCTGGGCGGCGACCCCGTCCTCACCTACGCGGCCACCGCGCCGCTGCCCGAGCTGCCGGGGCTCTACGAGTACCACCTGGCCGGCTTCTTGCGCGGGCGGCCGGTGGAGCTGGTGAAGGCCAAGACAGTGGACCTGTGGGTGCCCGCGGAGGCCGAGTTCGTGCTCGAGGGCTACGTGGATCCGGCCGAGCCCTTCGTGACCGAGGGTCCTTTCGGCGACCACACCGGGTTCTACACCCCGCCCTCGCCCTACCCGCTGTTCCACGTCACCGCCCTAAGCCACCGCCGCGGGGCGGTCTACCCCAGCACCGTCGTGGGGCCGCCGCCGATGGAGGACGCCTGGCTCATCGAGGCCAGTGAGCGCATCTTCCTGCCCGCGGCGCAGCTCGTCATCCCCGAGATCCGCGACTACCACATGCCGCCCGCGGGCGTGGCCCACAACTGGGTCAACGTCGAGATCGAAAAGAGCTACGCCGGGCAGGGCTTCAAGGTGGCGAGCGGGCTCTTGGGCCTGGGGCAGATGATGTCCACCAAGGTGGTCGTCGTCACCAGCGACGCGCCGCCCAAGCCCGGCTTCGGGGCGCTGCTCGCGGCGGTGCGCCACCTGCGCCCCGAGCGCGACGTCGTTTTCAGTAAGGGCCCCACCGACGAGCTCGACCACGCGCCCGCGCAGGTGGGGTTTTCGGGAAAGCTGATCCTCGACGGCACGGTCAAGCTGGAGGCCGAAGGCCCCGCGGCCGCGCCGCCCGTACCGCCCGGACCCGCCGGGCACCCGGAGGTGACGGCCCAGCACGCCTGGCCCGGGGTGCTGGCGGTGACGATCGAAAAGCGCCGGCCCGGCCAGGTGCGGGCGCTGGCGCGTCGGCTCGCGGCGGACCCGGCGGTGCGGCTGCTCCTGGTGGCCGACGGCGGGATCGACCCCGCGAATCCCGACGCCTTGATGTGGTGGGTGCTCGCCAACCTGGATCCGGCCCGCGACGCCTGGGTCGAGGCGGGGCGCACGCTGGTGCTCGACGGCACCCGCAAGCTGCCCGAAGAGGGGGCCCGCCCCTGGCCCGAGGTGGCGCGGCTGGACGAGAAGACGCTCGAACGAGCGCGACCGCTCATCGAGCGCTGGCTTTCCTGAGTGTTGACCGAGGGCCGCACCGCTGCCCTGAGCGGTTTCCGTTCCCAGTTGTAGCGCTTTCTTTGGCGCACGAATGGATTGCAAGTGCGGCCTCTCCGCAACGTTCGGGGAAATTTCCCTCGAGATCCGGGAAAAATTCCCTTGTCGTTTCCCATGATGTTCGGGGACAATGAACCCGTACACCCCATGGGTGTTTGCGGGTCGAGCAACGATCGGCGCTTCGTGGCGGGGTACCGGCCGGTTCTGGAACGTAGTGAACCTGGCCCCATCGACCGCGCAGTGTGAGAGGGGGAACGCAATGGCCTGGAGCAACTTTCGGATTTTGTTCACCCGGGCGATACGCTGGTCCGCTCTGATCTCGGCGGTTTTGGTCTTGGCGCTGGCCTCTTCTGGCTCCTTGCCCTCCGAGCGGAACCCGGTACAGCCCGCGTATGCCTCGTGGTGGGCCTGCTCCAACGACTTCTGGTGCCAGCCATGTGGTTTCAGGAACCAGCAGCAGTCGTGCCGAAACTGCATTAGGTGCTATGCGACCGGAGGCGAGGTCTGGTGCGATCTCCATTCGACCGTACGATGCAGCGCCTGTCAGCGTATGTGCTGAAGGCCGCCCTGGCGTGGGCTGCGCTGGCCTCAGTAGCTGTGGCGGGGACCGACCTCCTGCCCCTGACCTTCTTTCACATCAACGGTTCGGATCCGCGCAGCCGCGACCCGGGGTACGTTTCTTGTCTGGTGGGTGCGGACGGCTCGGCGGTGGAACCTTTCTCGAGCTCGCGCACCGCGTTGCTTCTTACCCCGGTCTGGGCTCTAGCGGAAGCGCCCGATGATGCTGCGGAAACACTGCGCTTTCTGGACCGCATTGTCGCAGTGGACCATGCACGGCAGTTCACCCTCGTGCTGTTCGACCCCTACCCCTTTCCCTCTTCGCCGCCGGTAAGGGAAAAGCTGGCCACGTCCTTGCGCGTTCCCCCACCCAAGATACCTACGACGCTAGGTTTGGACCGCTACGGCATCCGCGTTGCCTTTGAATGCTCGGCCTCCCAGCAGGACCGCGCCCGCGAGAAGATCGACACGGTCGGCGGAGCGTACCTGTTCGACGGGAACGTCTTGCGCTACCGCTACCTCATACCCTCGCTTAGCCTGGACGGCCGCGGCTACCTTGACGCGCTGCGGAAGAACCTCGTGGACTTTCTATCCGGCCTCGACGTGCGGGCGTCTTTACATCCTCTATTTCTCCACGACGGTCGGGCTATCGACCTGGACGACGTGCTGCGAGGTTTGCCGGAAGGGCCGGTCGTGCTGTTCCGCATTACCGGCGACGAGGCGTATGCCGCGCAGCGTCCCCGGGTGGTGCGAAAGGGTGATGGCCCGGTAGCGCTCGAGCCGGATGGGCCAGCCGAACGCAAGGTGTACTACATGCGCACGCTCGCCCCCCGTTTTGTTGCGTTAGGGTACCGCCTCGTCGGCGTCGTCCCCCCCGGTACCCCGGAAGAGTCGTTCGCTGCCCTGAAGAAGACCTTTTCAGACTGGGCCTTTGTGGCCATGCCTGCGCCGGGTACGCAGTTTCACGAAATGGAAACGCTGCTCGTTCTCGACCGTGAGCACCGTGTGGTGGATACTTTCACCGTCGTGCTGTACGAACCCAGCCACTTTCCCGTTGGGATGGACGTGGAGGAATTCTTCGACAAGTTGCGCAGCCTCGAGCCGTGACCACGTTCACCCCCTTTGCCAGCCATCCAATAGGGAAACCCTCCTCTACATCCCGGGAAAAATTCCCTTGTAATTCTCACCAGCTTGGTCCACCATGAACTCAACCATGAAGCGCGGAATTGCTTTTGCCCTAATCCTCGCCGGCCTGGCAGCCATGGCCCAGGTGGTCCCCTGGGGCCTGGATGTGGAACGGGGCAGGGCGGTGCTGGTCTTCACCTCGAACTGCGACGACGCCGCGGCCGCCGCAAAGGTGAAGGCGCGGGTGGTGCTGGTGCTGCCCGAAGGGCAACGCTGCCAAGCCGAAGGCGCCGAGGTGTTCCACGACCCCGGCGGCCTCTGGCGTGCTACCTTCTACGTTGACCGCGAGCCCACGGTGGTCGTGCTCAAGGAGGGGCAGCAAGTCGTCGCCGCCACCCAGCCGCTCACACCGGGTCTGGCGGAATCCGTCAACCAGGTTTTGCAGGACGACCGGAGCTACCCGCCCAGGTTCGCGCTGAAGATCCGCCCCGGCGACCGACTCGCAGGCGACCTGGCGGGCTACACCGGCCTGGTCGCCTTCTGGAAGGAGGGCTGCCCCTGGTGCGAGAAGGAGCGCGACGACCTCGCCCGTCTCTGCCGCGAGCTGCCGGTGCTGCTCGTGAGCAACACCCCCGGCAAGCCCGACCTGCCTGAGTGCACCCGCCGGGGGGACTGGGTGTTGTACCGCAAGTGGGGCATCCCGGGAGCCCCGACACACGTGTGGATAGAAGAGGGGGTGGTGAAGTGGACTAGCGTAGGTTTTCAGCCAGAACTTACAAAAGTGCTGAGGATCCTGAAGGACTTGAGAGGAAGGAGGTAGGGCCATGTATGCTAAACTGAGTCTGAAAGCTCTAATCATGGCTCTTTTGCTTTTGGCTGGAACAGGATCAATGGTTGGCACGTTTGCCGCTACTGTGCAGCCTCAGCAATATTCAGGCATAAAGAAAATGGGTTGCTGGGGAGAAGAGTGTGAGCAGTGCGGTGAACAGATTCGGTTCTGTCGCGAGTGCGAGTACTGCCAGTTCATCATGGGATTTGTTGTGAATTGCTGGTCTCAATGGGAGTGCGGTGATTGTTTCTACGGGCAATACTGTTAGTCGCTGAAGTCGGATACGATCGATGGGAAGGAGGCCTGGGAAAATGAATAGGATAGCGAAGTATGCGGTATTTGGCTACCTTTTCACCGCAGCGCTTCAGTCACTTGCTACCGCCCTCTGGTTTACTCCGAGGCAAGACCCCCTTTGGGCCCGGCCTCCTTCCACCCTGCCCTGCGTTTACAACCTGAACATAGAAAAAACCGACCTTCCTAGCGAGGGGCCCGTAGCGCTGTTGGTCGTGGACTATGGCGGCTATGTACTTGGAGAAGGTTTTACCCGTAAAGTGTACGACGACTACTTTGGAAAGCTCCACAAGCGATTCGTAGAGGTGCTGCCGGTCTACGTCTTACTGAGCGCACAAGAGCCGGTGGTGTGGGGGGGCGAAGTGGGAATCGAACCTCCGGATAGCATCAGGATTCCTTGTGGGCTCGTGGATGACCCCGAGAACGCACGCAAACACGCCTACATGCCAGGGCTCTACCTTTATCGCGAAGGGGCGTTGAAGTTTGTGTACTTTAACTTCCCGTTTATTGAAGTGGGCCGGCCGGAAATCGCCCAGCGCCTACTTGATGACGTGGAGCGGTTTACAAAAGGGTATCCGCTATCCGTCGTACCGCTGCCGCTCCTGAGCGCAGAACGCATACACCCTCCGCCAGGCGACCTGCCGCTCCCTGTGTTTTTGATGCAACTTACAGGTATGGAGTGGGCTGCTCCTCCGGGAGAGCAACCGCTCAAGCGGCCGAGGATCGTGCACGATGAACAGGGGTCCGTCGTTGATTTTCAGGAGTTCCCAAGCGGTCACCCGGGGGCGAGGGGGCGGTACCTAATAGAAAAGATAAGCCCGTTTCTTGCAAAAGCCGGTGTAACGCTCGTGGGCCTGATTCCTCCGGATGGGCTCGTAAGCGAAGCCGCGGTCGATACGCTCAAGAAAATGCGACTGGCCTTCCCAGATTGGGTCTTCATTCAGTTAAACGAGCCAGCACAGGTGATCCGTTTTCGTGAGGCGGCGATCAGACCCTGCCTCATCCTCAAGAGCGGTACGGTACACTGCTTTGGATTTTTCGCAACCCAACCACAGCGAGGTAACTACTTTCCCATTGAGCTGTTCCCAACTATGCTGGAGGAAGGCGAATAGGAGGAAATGAGCACCACGGTTCGCTTGCTCCGCGCGGCGGTCACGCTTGCCGCGACTGCTCTGGCAGCCGCTTTGCTCCTTCTTGGGCTGTCCGCCTACCAGCACGCTCAGTCCGAACTAGAAAGCTTGATGCGCGTGGTGGGCAGAGACGTACTGATGCTGGAGCGCGACTGGTCCCAGCGAGGCGTGATTGTAACCCCGGACTTCGTGGATGCGCTGCGTGCGTTCGCTACGGAGCTGGATGGGTTCGAAGCGCTCGCGCTCCGCGCTTCTGGGGGGCGGTCACCCAACCGGTTCGACTATTACCACGCCTCCGTCACCCCCGAGTACTTTCCCGTGCGCCACTATCCTTTGGCCAAGGGCCGTCTTTTTGCGCCAGGAAGCTGTGAGGCCGTAGCGGGGTACGATCATGCTGATTTGCTGGGCCGGCGGATCAAGGTCCGTGGGGTTGAGGTTCATGTGGTTGGCGTGTTGGAACCCGTGTCGCGGCGCGGTGGCCCTGATCGCTACGTAGACGGAACCGTCTTCGTCCCTTACGACCTCAAAGGGCCGACGGTGCCTATGGAGGTTTACATCAAATTTTCGAGCGAGCGAGCGCTAGAGGCTGCTTGGCCACAGATCGTGCGATGGTTGGAGGCAGGCGGTTATCCCTATGTCACCCGACCACTCGCAGACCTTTTTGGAGTAGAACTCCGCAGACAACTGCGAGAAGTTCTCGGTGGAGCGCTCCTCTGGGGGCTTCTTGCGGCGCTGCTGACAGCAGGAGTAAACCTTTCCGCTTATAGCCTTGCAAGGGCCCTTGAGCAAATCCGTGCGTTGGGTATTCGACGAGCTGTTGGGGCTACTGCCCGCGACCTGCTGCACGAGACGACCTACAGCTCGCTTGCCTGGGCCCTTGCTGGATACACACTGGGTGTGGGCTTGGGCTTTGGGCTGGCAGGTTGGTTCATGCGTGAAACCGGTTTGCAAGCCACGCCGACATTGTCCAGCGTTGTTTTTGTGGGATTAGGTATCGGGGCGCTGGCTGTAGTTTCCGCTTATCCTGCCGCGCGCTGGTCGGCGTCACAACCCCCGGCGGGTGCCGTGAGGGGTATCGCTTCAAGCCTGCCGCAACGGCGTCAGGCGCTCGCTTTCGTAGGGTTGGTGTTGGGCCTCGCGGCCTACGGTGCGCAGCTTGGGATCACGAGCTCCGCGGAAGAACATGCGCGCAGAGTGGTGGGCGACCTGTCGAGCTCGACCGCAATCTACTCCTCGTTCCTCTACCTGCGGCAGCAATCGCTAACGGATCCGAGAGGGGCGGTTCCACTGAACTACAATGACTACCTTGCTCTGCGTACGTCCGAACTCGCACGCGGGATACGGCGGTCCGCCTTCGTCGAAAACTACCGAATAGAGTTGACCGGCCCTGAAGGAAAGGTGGAAACCTACTTGCGTGCTTACGAAGGCCCCTACCCTGTACTGGGCGGCGCGCGTCCTTTCCTGGGCCGCTGGCCCCTTCCAGGTGAAGGCGAATTGGCTCTAGGCCGGCGGTTGGCTGAGCGCCTGTACGGACGTCCCAAGGAGGCGCTTAGCCAAGAGCTCTCCGCATTCGGACGCAGATGGATGGTCGTGGGGGTATTCGCAGGAGCTGCGCGACCAGCACCCGGCAATGCTGCTGATGACCAAGCCCTCCTTCCGCGGGCGGATCTGAAGCGAACGCTGCCGGGAGCACGGGCGGAAATTCTGGTCGAAAAAAAGCCTGGTGCAAGCGAGCAAGTCTTCACCGAGATTGGGCAGTTCCTGACCGCACGCCACCTCGATTTCGGATTGCACCCGGTACAACCTTTGCGCCGAAACGACCTAGTCCCTGAGCTGCGATCCGTACTCATGCGTTTGGCTGCTGCTTACCGACTGCTGGCCTTCACCATTCTTGTTCTCGCTGGGGCAGGGTTGATGGCTCAAACCCTGGTGAGTGTACAGCGTCGTATGCGTGAGTTAGGTATCCGCCGAGCAACGGGAGCCACGAAGACGCAGATGTTCCTAGAGCTGCTCGCTCCTTTGGGCATTGGTGCGATGCTGGCAGGATTGTTGGGCGCTTTGCTAGGACTTGGGGCGGCGTATGCGGTCGTTAGGCTCCACGAGGCCACCTGGAGCCTGCCCTGGGCGCAGCTGCTGCTCGCCCCTATGGCCGCGCCGCTGCTCTCCGCCCTGGCCGCCGCCCTCCCCGCCTGGCAGGCCGTGTCCGTTCCCCCCGCGGAGGCGATGCGGTCGGAGTGAGGAGGTAGAGGAGGACCGTGTGATCGAACTCGCGAACGTCACCAAGGTTTACCGCAAGGGGAGGGTCGAGGTGCCCGCGCTCAGGGGTGTGGACCTGCGCATCGCCGAGGGGGAGCACGTGGCGCTGATGGGGCCTTCGGGCGCGGGCAAGAGCACCCTGCTCTACCTGATGGGGCTGATGGAGGAGCCGACCACGGGCAGGGTGACGCTCTTCGGCGAAGACGTCACCAACCTGAGCGACACCGCCCGCTCGCGCCTGCGCGGCCGCACGATCGGCTTCGTCTTCCAGGCGTTCAACCTGATTCCCCAGCTCGTGGCCTGGCAGAACGTCGCCCTGCCGCTCAGGTACCAGGGCGTGCCCCGACGGCAGCAAAAGGAACGGGCGCTCGCCATGCTGGAGCGGGTGGGGCTCGCCGACCGCTCCGAACACTACCCCGCCGAGCTGTCGGGGGGCGAGGAGCAGCGGGTGGCCATCGCCCGCGCCCTGGTCATCGAACCGCGGCTGATCCTGGCCGACGAGCCCACGGGCAATCTGGACACCCGCACCGGCCGGGCCGTCCTTGGGCTTTTGGAATCCGCCGTGGCGGACGGCCCCACGCTGCTGATCGTCACCCACGACCAGGAGGTCGCCGCTCGCGCCGGGCGGGTGGTGCGGGTGGTGGACGGTCAGGTGCTGGACGGCTCGCCTTCGGGTCCGCCGAAGTAGGCGCGCAGCAGCTGGCCGTGGGTTTTCACGCCCAACTTTTCCTTGACGACCGCGAGCCGGTTGGCCGCGGTCTTCTTTTTGAGCCCGAGCCGCTCCGCCGCGGCCTCGAGCGCGTCTTCCTGCAGGTAAGTCTTCAGCAGCCGCCGCTCGGCACGGGTGAGGGGCAGCCGGCCCAGCGGCGGACCGTGGTAGACCGCAGCCCCTACGGGTTCCTCCGGAAGGCTGCGAACGATGCGGGCGAGCTGGTCCGCGCTGCGGCAGCCCGCCACCAGCGCACGGGGATCTTGTTCCAGCAGGTCGGCGAGGTAGAGGGGCGAGGTGGAGGTGGTGACGGCCACCCAGCCCGCGAGGTCCTGGTTGAGCAGGCTGCCAAGCGGTACGTCGACGATCAACCCCAGCGCCAGCTCACCCAGAACGCGGTTCAGGGCATCGGCGATCAGGGGATCGAGGCAGGAAGCCCCTCCTGCTGACGGGTTCATCTTGAATACATTATAAAACAGACCCCTGGACCGGACCCAAGACACGACCGCCGGTTCGCGGAGGCCCGTGCCGCGAGCGCTACTCGTAATAACCCATGCGACCTCAAGCCCTGCCGTAGAATGACAGCAATGAAACGCCTGATCGTGTTCGTATTCGTCGCCGTGCTGACCGGGGGCCTGCCAGCTGCGGCCCAGACCCTGGTGGAGGTTCAGCTCGTCACCGCCACCGCGCTCAAGCTGGACAGCCAGATCCGCCTGCCCAGTGGATCGTACCGGGCCGTGGGCCAGGGGGTGGAACGGCTGGTGGCCAAGGTGCGCGGCCTCGAGGGGTACGGCCGCTGGGAGGCCTACACGGCCAAGGGGATCGCCCGCAACCTGCGGAACGCCTACGTGCACCAGGTGGCCAACGCCTTCGCGGTGGCCGGTTACCTACTGTCCGAGCAGAAGTCCTTTCAGGCGGGCCAGGAACGGCACACCCGCTACCTCTTCGAGTCCATGGACGGCAAGCGCGCCCTGCTTTACGTGATCGAAGCCCCCGACGCGCTGGTCTGGCTGGTGGGGTGGTCCAACTGACCTTTGCGCGCCGGCGGTGCGGCCATTAAGATGGGGTGCGTATGCGCGTTATCGTCGTAGGCACCCGCGGGAGCCTTCTTGCCCTTACCCAAACCCGCTGGGCGGTCGAGCGGCTGAAGGAGAACTGGCCCGAGACCGAGTTCAAGATCAAAACGATCCAGACCAAGGGCGACCGCGGCGCCGATCCGCGGGAGCAGAACGTCTTCGTGGGGGAGCTGGAAGAGGCCCTGCGGCGCGGTGAGATCGACATCGCCGTGCACTCGCTCAAGGACCTGCCCACCACCCAGCCCGAGGGCCTGGTGATCGCCGGGGTGCCCCGGCGGGTGGACCCGCGCGACGTCTTCATCGGGCGCAACAGCGTGGCCCGTATGGCCGACCTGCCCAAAGGGGCGCGCATCGGCACCAGCTCGGTGCGGCGGCGGGCGCAGCTCTTGGCCTGGCGCGACGACCTGGAGGTCGTACCGCTTCGCGGCAATATCGACACCCGGCTCAAGAAGCTGGTGAGCGAGGGTCTGGACGGCATCATCCTGGCCGCGGCAGGGTTGCTGCGCCTCGAGATGCGCAACCGCATCGGCGAGTTCGTGGACCCCGAGATTCTGCTGCCCGCGCCGGGTCAGGGTGCGCTGGCGCTGGAGGTGCGCGAGGGCGACGACATGGCCGACGAGCTGGCCTACAGCCTCAACCACGCTCCCACGCGCGCCCGGGTGCTGGCCGAGCGCGGCTTCCTGCACGGTCTGGGAGCGGGCTGCCTGGCTCCGGTGGGGGCGCTGGCGCAGATCGAGGACGACGTGTTGGTGCTCGACGCCGGGGTGCTTTCGCTGGACGGCAAGACGCTGATCCGCGGGGAGATCGAAGGCGACCCCGAGGAGGCCTGGGAGCTGGGCCTCGAGCTGGCCCGCGACGTGCTCGCGGCCGGGGGCCGCGAGGTGCTGGCCGAGGCTGCAGGCAACTAGTTCTCATACGCATTACTGAAAACCATCAGAATTTCCCGTATACTGGGGGCACTATGGCGATGAAGCGCCTGACGCGCCAACGCAAAGCCGTGCTCGACGTGGTGCAGAAGGCCCGCAACCACCCGGACGCCGCCTGGATCTACCAGGAGGTGCGCAAGATCGTGCCCAGCATCAGCCTGGGGACCGTCTACCGCACCCTCGAGGCCCTGGTTTCGGAAGGGCAGATCGCGGTACTGGCGCGCGCCGGCGAGGCGACCCGCTACGACGCCAACCCGGTGCCGCACCACCACCTGATCTGCGAGCGCTGCGGTGAAATCGTCGACCTCGAGGTCGAACTCCCCGAGCTGCTCGCCCCCGCGCGTGCCGCGTACCCGGAGCTCACGATTCACGAGGCCAAGGTGGAGTTCCGCGGGCTCTGTCCCGCCTGCCGCCAGACCCTGCGGTCTTGAGCCGCACGCTGCTCGAGCGCCTGGCCCGCCGGGGGATGACCCCGGGGCTCGAGCGCATTCGCGCCCTGCTCGCCCGCCTGGACCATCCGGAGCGGGCGTTTCGCGTGGTCCTGGTCGGCGGCACCAACGGCAAGGGCAGCACCGCGCGGGCGCTCGCGCGGGTGCTGCAGGCCGCCGGCGAGCGGGTGGGGTTGTTCACCAGCCCCCACCTGCTGGACGTACGCGAGCGCATCGAAGTGGACGGCGCGGCGATCGCCCCGGGAGCCCTGGACGATCTCCTGGCCCGCCTGGCGCCCCACCTGGAGGCCAGCAGCGCCAGCTACTTCGAAGCGCTCGCAGCGGCGGCCCTCGTCCACTTCGCCGAGCAAAACGTCACCACGGCGGTCCTGGAGGTGGGTCTGGGCGGGCGTTTCGACGCCGTGAACGCCGCCGACCCGGCGCTTTCCATCGTCACCAACATCGACCTCGACCACACCGACTGGCTGGGGCCCACCCTCGCCCACGTCGCCCGGGAGAAGGCGGGAATCCTGCGCCCGGGCCGGCCCGCCCTCACGGCGGCGACCGGGGCAGGTGCGGCCTTTCTGGCGGCCGCGGCGCGGGCGCGGGGCGCGCGCCTCGAGCGCGTGGCCCCGACGCACGTCGAGACCCACGGGTACGGCGTCGCCTTCGTACTGGACGGCGGAGCCTACGCCGCGCCGCTGATGGGCCGGCACCAGGCGGACAATCTGGCGCTGGCGGTGCGCGCGGCCCGGTGGCTGGGCGCCGGCGAGGCCGCGGTGCGCGCGGGGCTGGCCGCGGTGCGCCACCCGGGCCGGCTCGAGTACCGCTCCGCCGAACGCCTGCTCCTCGACGGGGCCCACAACCCCGCCGGCGCGAGGTCGCTGGCCCGCGCGCTCGCCGACTACTTTCCCCTCATCCCCAAGACCCTCGTCTTCGCCGCCTCGGGCGACAAGGACGCGGCCGCCATGGCCGCGGCCCTGCGCCCCGCCTTCGCGCGGGTGTGGCTGACCCGCTACCCGGGCCCGCGCGCGGCCGCGCCTGCGGCGCTGCAGCGGCATTTCCCCGGGGCCCGGGTGGACCCCGATCCCCGGCGGGCGCTGGTGCGTGCCCGGGAGGAGCGTCCGCCGGGCGGGCTGGTGGTGGTCGCGGGCAGCCTCTACCTGCTGGCGGCGCTGGCGCGTACGGCTTCCGAAGCCGGCGCTCAGTAGGCGGGTTCCCAGGGCCGCACCCCGGAGCGGTCCAGCTTCGCGAGCAACTCGGCGGCCGTCGCCCCCCGGAGCGGGTGGCGCCAGTCCGGGGCCACCTCCGCAAGCGGCACCAGCACGAAGGCGCGTTCGTGCAGGCGCGGATGCGGCAGCGAAAGCCCCGGGCGTTCGAGCACCCGTCCCCCGAAGTCGAGCAGGTCCAGGTCGAGGGTGCGGGGGCCCCAGCACTCCCGGCGCACCCGTCCGTGGGCGCGCTCGATCTCCAGCAGCGCGGCGAGCAGCGCTTCCGGTTCCAGCGCCGAGCGGCCCACCAGCACCGCGTTGAGGTAAGGCGGCTGGTCTGCCGGGCCCACCGGTTCCGTTTCGTAGATAGGGGAGAGGGCGCTAAGTTCGAAGCCTTGGAGGCGCGAGAGCGCGGCGACCGCGCCGAGCAGGTGCCCGGCGCGGTCGCCCAGGTTGGAACCCAGCGCCACGAGGGCGCGCGCAGCCGTCACGCTCCCAGCCTAACCTAGCTGGGTTCGACGATGCCGCGGCGTTCGAGGTAGCGGTAGACCGAGACCTTCACCACGTCGTTGAAGACGAACCAGGCCAGCGAGTAAGCCCAGATGCCCAGCCCCCAACCCCAGCCGGCCGGGGTCATCACGTTTCCAAAGAACCAGCCGTAGACGCCGATAAAAGTACCCAGGACGCGCGTGGAAAAGGTCGCCCCGAAGAGGATGGCCGAGGGGTAGGGCCGGCTCCAGAACCAGCGGTCGTAGGTACGGGTGTTGTAGATCGTGCCGTGGCCGGCCACCACCAGCTTGAGGAAGAAGATCGTCTGGATCAGGTCGTGCGGCAGCTGCCAGACCTCCACGGTGAGGTAGAAGAGCAGGAACGAGGAGAGCAGGCCCGCTACGCCTAACCAGCCGGAGACCGTGAGCACCTCGTGCATGTTCCAGCGCACCGGGTTCCGGGCCACCTTGGCGTTGTCGTAAGCGATGGTCAGGATGGGCAGGTCGTTGAGCAGCGCCAGAATAATGATCATCAGTGCGGTGACCGGGTAGAAGTTGAAGAAGGTGATCGTGGCCCACATCAGCAGCACCACCCGGACGGTCTCGGCGATGCGGTAGATGGCGTAACTCTTCATGCGCTCGAAGATCACGCGCGCCAGCTCGACCGCCCTGACGATGACGCCGAGCCCCGGGGCCAGCAGCACCAGGTCGGCCGCGGCGCGGGCGGCGTCGGTGGCGCCCTCCACGGCGATGCCGCAGTCGGCCTTCTTGAGCGCGGGGGCGTCGTTGACGCCGTCGCCGGTCATGGCCACGTAGTGTCCCGCCTTTTGCAACTTGTCGACGATGAAGTACTTGTCCTCGGGATAGACCTGGGCGAAACCATCGGATTCCTCGACCAGCTGGATGATCTCCGACTCGTGGCGGTGCACCGTGCCCAGGCGTTCCTTCTCGAAAATCTCGCTCAGGTCCTCGACCACGTGACGTACGAAGCGCTGCACTTCGGTTTCGCTGGCGTCGGGTTTAAAGGCGGCGTAGAGCTCCCGCGTGAGCACCTCGGCGAGGACCTGCCACTCCTTCATTCCCGCTTCGCGCAGATCGCGCACGTCCAGGATCCGCTCGCCGATGCCCAGCACCCGGGCGATGTAGCGGGCGATGGCGACGTGGTCGCCGGTGATCATCTTGACGTCGAGGCCCAGCTTGCGCGCCTCGGCCACGACCTCGGCGGAGTCGGGGCGCGGGGGGTCGTAGAGGGGGATGAGGCCCACGAAGCGGGTCTTGCCGTCCGCCTCGCGCACGGCCACGCCCAGCACCCGGAAGCCGTTCTCGGCGAGCCGCTCCAGCTCCTGGTTGACCGCTTCGGCGTCGTCGAGGCTTTCCTCACAGAGCTGGAGGATGACCTGGGGGGCCCCCTTGCTGACCCACAGCTCCTTTCCGTCGCAGCGCACCGTGGCTTCGGTGCGCTTGCGCACCGGGTCGAAGGGGACGAAGTCGGTGACTTGGCAGGCGCCCAGGCGGCGGTCGAGGCTGAGCTTCTTGGCCTCGTTGAAGATGGGTTCCTCGATGGGGTCGTGGTTTTCCTCACGGGAGGCCAGCAGTGCGTAGAAGATCACGTCGGCCGCCTGGAAGGGGGGGTGGGGGCGGATGCGCTCGATCGTCATGCGGTTCTGGGTGAGCGTTCCGGTCTTGTCGGCGGCGAGGACGTCCACTCCGGCCAGCTCCTCGATGGCGGCGAGCTTGCGCACGATCGTCTGCCGCTTCGCCAGCTCGAGGGCGCCGACGGCCATAGTGACGGTCAGCACCGCGGGCAGCGCCACCGGGATCGAGGCCACGGTGAGGACCAGGGCGAAGCGCAGCAGCTCGAGCAGGTTCTCCTGGCGGAACAGCCCCACGATCAGGATGATCACCACCAGCGCGACCGTCATCACGATCAGCGCGTCACCGATCTGGATGACCGCGCGCTGGAAGTGGCTGCGCTCTTCGCGCTCCGCCCTGGCGACGAGCGCCACGGTGCGCCCGAAGTAGGTGTGGGGGCCGGTGGCCACGACGACGGCCCGCGCCTCCCCCTGCTTGACGACGCTGCCGGAGTAGAGCGGGTCGCCGGCCTTCTTGTTGACCGGCAGCGACTCGCCGGTGAGCGCCGACTGGTCCACCTGCAGGTAGGTCTCGTCGACGAGCACGGCGTCGGCGGGGATCAGGTCGCCCATCCGCAGCCGCAGCACGTCGCCGGGGACGAGGTCGCGCACGTCGACTTCCTGCCAGCGGCCGTCGCGCAGCACCCGCGCCTTGCGCGCCAGGCGCTGTTGCAGGACCTTGAGGGCGGAGATCGCCTTCGACTCCTGCCAGAAGTCCACTCCGGCGTTGACGAAGAGGAGGACGAGGATGATCGTGAAGTCCTCCCACTTGCCCACCAGCGCCGAAAGCAGCGCGGCCACCTCGATCATCCAGGGGATGGGCCCCCAGAACCGCTTGAGCAGCCGCATCCAGACGCTTTCTTCCCGCTCCGGGACCTCGTTGGGGCCGTACCGCTCGAGCCGCGCCTGCGCCTCGCCTGCCGTCAGCCCGTTTTCCAGCGAGGTGGCCAGTCGCTTGGCCAGCTCCTCGGGGTCGAGACCCTTCAGCTCGTCTACGCGAAAAGGAGCGGCGTTCTTGGTGTCCGACATAAACGACACCTCCGACCCTTAGGGTACTGCGCTCAAGTTTTATTATATAGGGTCATTCGCCCGCAGGACGTTTCTTCGCTACCTCGGCGTAGACGTCGCGGAAGACCCCGGGCAGCGGCGCGTGCGGCTTGTGCACCCGCACGACCAGCGCCTCCACCTTGGGGAAGGCGCGCAGCAGACGTTCGGCCAGCGCGTCGGCAAGGGCCTCGATCAGGTAGAAGCGCTCGCCCGTGACCACCTCGGCCACCAGCCGGTGGACTTCGGCGTAGTCCACGGTGGCCGCCAGCCGGTCGCCCTTGCCTTCGTAGGCGATCTCCAGCTCGACGTCGACGATGAAGCGGGCGCCCAGCGCCCCCTCTTCGGGCTTGACGCCGTGCCTTCCGTAGAACTCGAGCCCGCTGAGCGCGATCTTGCCCATCTACCCCTCCACTGCGTTCCAGACCGCCAGCGCCTCGGCGTGCGCGGCCACGTCGTGCACCCGCAGGATCCGGGCCCCCCGCCGCGCCGCGGCCAGGTGCGCGGCCACACTGCCGCAGAGCCGGCGCTCGGGCGCGGTCACCCCGGTCAGCTCGCCGATCGTGCGTTTGCGGCTCAGGCCCGCGAGCAGCGGGTGGCCGAGGGCGGCGATCTCGTCCAGCCGCCGCAGCAGCTCGAGGTTGTGCTCGAGCCGCTTCCCGAAGCCGAAGCCGGGGTCGAGCACCACCGCGGGCACCCCGGCGGCCAGCGCGCCTTCGGCCTGGTGCCGCAGGAAGCCCGCGACCTCGCGCACCACGTCGGCGTAGCGGGCGTGCTGCATCATCGTCTGCGGGTCGTTGACGGGGCTGTGCATGATCACCACCGGCACGCCGTACTCGGCGGCGAGCCGCACCATGCGGCCGTCGCGCAAGCCCCCTACGTCGTTGAGCAGGTGGGCCCCCAGCCGCAGCGCCTCCCGGGCGACCTCCGGTTTGCGGGTGTCGATGCTGACGGGCAGGGCCAGCTCCAGGACGGCCTCGAGCACCGGCAGCACCCGCCGCTTCTCCTCGCTGGCGCTCACCGGCGCGGCGCCAGGGCGGGTGGACTCGCCGCCGAGGTCGATTAGGTCGGCCCCTTCGTCCTTGAGGGCGCGGGCCCGGGCGCGCGCGGCCTCCACGTCCAGGTAGCGCCCGCCGTCGGAGAAGGAGTCCGGGGTAACGTTGAGGATCCCCATCAGCCGGGGGCGGCTCAGGTCGAGGGTGCGGCCGCGGAGTTCCAGTTTCACCCCGGCATTATACGCGGGGCACCGGTCCCCCGCCGCCTGCGCTACGCTGGAAACAGGAGGAAAGGAGGGCCTGATGAGCGGAGTTCTCGCAGCCGTTGACCTGGGCTCGGGTTCGGAAGCGGTGCTCGCAAGCGCCGAGGTGGTGGCGCGGGCGCTGGAGCTTCCGCTCGTGGCCATGCACGTGGTTGCCGATGGCTACCTGCGCTCGGCGCCGCGGCGCTTCGCCGATGTGTGGGAGCCGGATCTGGAACCGCTCTTCGAACGGGCCAGCGCGGCCCTGGGCCGGCTGGCGCACAAGAAGCTCGAGCGCCTCGCCCCCGAGGGGGCCGAGCTGAAGCTGCCGCACGGCAACCCCACCCAGGAGGTGGCCGCGGAGGCGCGGCACCACGCGCTGGCGGTGCTGGCCTCCGAGGGAAGCACGCCGCTCGAGCGGGTGGCCCGCGGCGGCGTCTCCCGCTACCTGATGCACCGGGGCGAGGTGCCCGTGCTCTCGGTGCGGCCCGATCGCCCTCTCGAGCGCCTGGGGCGGCTGGGCGTCGCCGTCGACGACTCCAGCGCCTCGCTGGCGGCGCTCCGCGTCGCGTCGCGGCTCGCCGAGGCGGCGGGGGGCGAGCTCGTCGCTTTTCACCTCGTCAGCGTAGGTCCCCAGAGCTGCTGCGTGCCCCAGTACCTGCCGCCCGAGGCGCTGGAGGCCGCCGACCTGGACCGCCGCGCCGAGGCGGCGCTGCGCGAGGCGCTGGACTACCAGGGGCCGCTCGTCGTCGCCCGCGGCGAGGAGATCGAAGGGCTGCTCGAGCTCTCGCACGAGCACGGCGTGGACCTGCTGGCGCTCGGCTCCAAGGCCAAGAGCAGCCACTGGACACGGCTGGGCCGCAGCGTCGTCGGTCTGCTCTACAAGGCCGACCTGCCGCTTCTTGTCGTACCCGAGGCGGCGCACCTCTAGCGCCCTGACGCAGACGTTATACTGGGTCCAGTGAGGCCCCATACGACCCCGTGGTACCTGAGCCTTTCGGCTTACTGGTTCGCCACCAGCTTCAAGTGGTTCTTGGTGCTGCTGGTGCTGCTACCGGCACGGGTGGCCGAGCTGGTGGACCCGGCCGAGAAGGCCACGCGGCTGGGCTGGCTGTTCGCCGTGGGCGCGGTCATGGCCTTCGTGGGCCCTCCTGTCTTCGGCTTCCTTTCCGATCGCTTTCCCTCCCGTTGGGGCCGCCGCATGCCCTACCTGGGCGCGGGGGCGCTGCTCACCGCGGTGGCGCTGGTATGGATGGCCTACGCCCCCAGCTACTGGAGCCTCTTCGCCGCCTACATCGTCTTGCAGCTGGCCGACGACCTGGCCACAGGGCCGTACTCGGCGCTGATCCCCGACCTGGTGCCCCACCAGCACCGCGGCACCGCGTCGGGGTGGATGGGGGCGCTGCAGGTGTCGGCGCAGATCGCCGCCGGGGTGGTGGGTTTTACGATCGCGCACCTGCCCCTGCTCTTCTGGATCACCGCCGGGCTCAACCTCGTCGCCGCGGGCTGGACGCTGCTGGTGATTCGCGAGGCACGGGGCGTTCCCGGCCGCCGCGAAGGCTTCGTGGAGAGCATGCTGGCCCCCTGGAAGAACCCCGACTTCCGCTGGGTCTGGGGCACGCGCTTCTTGGTGATGTTCGGCCAGTACGTGGTGCAGACCTACCTGCAGTACTACCTGGCCGACGTGGTGCGCATCTTCACGCTATGGGGCCAGCGCGTCGCGGCCCAGGCCTTCCAGGCGGTGGCGCTTTTGGGGCTGGTCATCTCCGCGGGCGCGGCGGTCAGCTCGGTGCCTGCGGGGCGTTGGTCCGATCGGGTGGGCCGTAAGCGTCCCATCTACCTCGCCGGTGGGGTGATGGCTTTCGTGATCCTCCCGCTGTTGATGGTTCCGCGCTACGACGTGCTCGTCTTCGTCGCCCTGCTCTTCGGCCTCGGTTACGGCGCCTACACCGCCGTGGACTGGGCTCTGGCCACTGACGTGCTGGGGGCGCCCGAGGCGCACGCGACCGACATGGGGATCTGGCAGACCTCGATCGTCCTTCCCCAGATCCTGGCCGGCTCCCTGGGGGGCATGGTGGACCTGCTCAACCGTTCGCAGCCGGGTTCCGGGTACACCGCGCTCTTCCTGCTGGCCGCGGCCGGTTTCGTGCTGGGCACCGTGCTGGTCCGTCAGGTGCGCAGCGTCCGATAGGTTGAATATCCATGCACAAGGCGGGTAGCATTAGGGGGCTGGCGAGGAAGGAGGCCCCGAGTGGATTTCCTATTAAGCTTTTCCCGCCTTATCGACGCCTTCAACGAGGCCGTGGGCCGCTTGGTGTCCTGGCTGACGCTCCTGATGGTCGTCATCGGCGTGTACAACGCGGTTACGCGAAAGCTTTCGCAGACCATCGGCGTGGACCTGAGCTCGAACACCTACATCGAGCTGCAGTGGTACATGTTCGCGCTCGTCTTCCTGTGGGGCGCGGCCTACACCCTCAAGCACAACGCGCACGTGCGCGTGGACGTCATCTACTCCCGCCTGTCGGAGCGCGGCAAGGCCTGGGTCGACGTCTTCGGCACCGTGCTCTTCCTGCTGCCCTTCACCGCCGTGGTGCTCTGGACCGCCTGGCCGATCGTCTTCGAGTCGTGGAAGATCCACGAGATGTCGCCCGACCCCGGCGGGCTGCCGCGCTACCCCATCAAGGCGGCGCTGATCGTCGCCTTCGCGCTGCTCTTCCTGCAGGGCCTTAGCGAGCTGATCAAGCGCATCGCCCTGCTGACCGGCCATCAGGTTGCGCTCGCCTCCGGAAGCGAAGAGGAGCCCTCGCTATGAACCCCGATCTGCTCGGCCCCCTGATGTTCGCCGCGGCCTTCGTCTTCATCTTCACCGGTTTTCCCGTGGCGTTCTCTTTGGCGGGCACCGCGCTCGTCTTCATGCTCATCGGCATCTCCCAAGACCTGATGAGCTTTCATCTGATGTCGGCGCTGCCCGAGCGCATCTTCGCGATCTACGAGAACTACACCCTCCTGGCCGTGCCCTTCTTCATCTTCATGGGCACGATGCTCGAGCGCTCCGGATTGGCTGAGAACCTGCTCAAGACGATGGGCATCCTCTTCGGTCCCCTGCGCGGGGGGCTGGCGATCTCGGTCGTCGTCGTGGGCACGCTGCTCGCCGCCGCGACCGGCGTCGTCGGCGCCACCGTGGTGGCCATGGGGCTGATCAGCCTACCGGTGATGCTGCGTTACGGCTACTCCAAGGAGCTGGCCACCGGGGTGATCGCCGCCTCGGGCACCCTGGGGCAGGTGATCCCCCCTTCGATCGTGCTCATCGTACTGGCCGACCAGTTGGGCGTTTCCGTCGGCGACCTTTTCGTGGGCTCGCTCATTCCCGGCCTCAGCCTCTCGGCGATGTACATCCTCTACGTGGTGGCCGTGGCGATCATCAAGCCCAAGGCCGCCCCGGCGCTGCCACCCGAGGAGCGCGATATGCACGGCTGGCAGCTGTTCAAGGAGGTCATGCTGGTGATGATGCCGCCGCTGGTGCTGATCCTGCTGGTGCTGGGCAGCATCTTTGCAGGCATCGCTACGCCCACCGAGGCCGGCGCCTTCGGCGCCCTGGGGGCCATCCTGCTGGCCATGATTTACCGCAGCTTCAACCTGGGGGCCCTCATCGACACCATGGACGCCACGGCCAAGCTCACCAGCATGGTGATGCTGATCCTGGTGGGCTCCACCGCCTTTTCGCTCGTCTTCCGCGGCCTTTACGGCGACATCTGGGTCGAGGACCTGCTGCTCAACCTGCCCGGGGCCGAGGTGGGCTTCCTGATCACGGTCAACCTGATCATCTTCATCCTCGGCTTCTTCATCGACTTCTTCGAGATCGCCTTCATCATCATCCCGCTCGTCGCCGGGCCTGCGGCCACGCTGCTGGCGCCGCTCTTCCCGGAGGCGCTCGAGCCCGCCCGCCTGGCCCTCGTCTGGTTCGGAATCATGATCGGGATGAACCTGCAGACCTCGTTCCTCACGCCGCCCTTCGGGTTCTCGCTCTTCTACCTGCGCGGGGTCTCGCCCCCCGAGGTCTCGACGATGCACATCTACCGGGGAGCGGTGCCCTTCATCGCCATCCAGATCATCGGCCTCACCCTGATGATCGTCTTCCCCCACATCGCCACCTGGCTGCTCACGGTGACCTCCTCGGGCTACTAGGAGCGGTCAACCGGGCCCGCAACGGCGCGAAGCGAACCCCCGGCCGCGGCCGGGGGTTCGTCGTGGGGCGTAGGCGACTAGGAGCGCGAGGCGACGTACTGGACGTAAGAGGCCTCGGCGGTGCCGAACCAGCGGTTGATCTCCTCGCGGAAGGCCTTCCAGTCTTCGTAGACCTTCTTGTAGAAGGCGTCCTTGGCGGCGGTTTCTTCGAAGAGCGCGAAAGACTCCTTGCGGGCGGCGTCCAGGATCTCGTTGGAGAAGCGGCGCAGCTTCACGCCTTTGGCCAGCAGACGCTTGAAGGCGGCCGGGTTCTTGAAGTCGTAGTCCACCTGCATCTGCTGGTTGGCCTCGGCGGCCGCGGTCATGTAGATCTGCTGGTACTCCTTGGGCAGGTCGTTCCAGGCCTTGAGGTTGACGAAGGTGTGCAGCGTGGGGCCCGGCTCCCACCAACCGGGGTAGTAGTAGTACTTGGCGACCTTGTAGAAGCCCAGCTTCTCGTCGTCGTAGGGGCCGACCCACTCGGTGGCGTCGATGGCGCCGCGCTCGAGCGCCGGGAAGATGTCACCGCCGGCCAGCACCTGCACGGTCACGCCCAGACGCGACATCACCTTGCCGCCCAGGCCGGGGATGCGCATTTTGAGGCCCTTGAGGTCGGCGAGGCTGTTGATCTCCTTGCGGTACCAGCCGCCCATCTGCACGCCGGTGTTGCCGGCGGGGAAGCCGATCATGTTGAAGTCGGAGAAGAGCTCGTTGAGCAGTTTGTTGCCGTTGCCGTCGTAGAGCCAGGCGTTCTGCTGACGGAAGGTGAGGCCGAAGGGCAGCACCGTACCGAAGGCGAAGGCCGGATGCTTGCCGATGTAGTAGTACGCCGCGGTGTGGCCCGCCTGCACCGTGCCCTGCTGAACGGCGTCCACGACCTTGAGACCCGCGACGATTTCACCCGCGGCGTAAACGCGGATGTCGAAGTTGCCGTCGGTCATCGCGCGCACGCGGTCGGCGATCGTCTGGGCCCCGCCGTAAATGGTGTCCAGCGACTTGGGCCAGCTCGTGGCCATGCGCCAGCGGATCTTCTTCTTGGTCTGGGCGAAGACCGGACCGAAGACGGTGCTCGCAGCGACGCCGGCCGCTGCCTTCTTCATAAAATCACGACGTTTCATTCCATGCCCTCCTTTTAGGTACCGCGTTGTTACGGCTCGATTATACGGTCCCAGCCGAAACCTGCGCAAGGCCGGCTGCGACGGCGTCGGAAAGAATTAGTATGCAATGTAGAAATAGGTTTCCTTCACGTCGCGTACCTGGGCGTAGCTCTGCTTGAAGTAGAGGCGCAGGCGGTCGTTGAACCCGTCGGTGCTGTAAACGCCGCGGAAGTAGACGCTCCCCGGACGGGTGTCGGTGTAGATCGCCCGCACCCGCTGCTTGCCCGTGGGGTAGTCGACGACGTAGCGGCGGCGCATGCTGGGCAGGGGCAGCACGTGGGTGCCCGCGGGCAGGTAGACGCCGTGTTCGAACTCGTAGGTGCGGCCGTCGGGATCGATGGCCACCAGGCTCACGTACCCGGGCCGGCGCAGGGTGACGACGAACTGCACCTCCTCCCCGACCCGGTAGGTGGAGCCGGTTCCGCGGTCGGGTTCGAAGCGGGCGATCACGTCGGCCAGGCCGAACTCGACGGAGACCCCCACCTGGACGTCCCCGGGCCGGAGGGTGATCGTGCACGCGGACAGCAGGGTGCCGAGCCCCAAGAGCAAAAGCATCCTTTTCATGGCACCTCCCCAGTTCCAGTCTAGCCTCCGCGGATGAAAGCCGCGGTCAGGAAGATTAAGGCGTTTTAAGCCGGGCCCCACAAACCCGCCTGGGCCACCGGCGCGAAGCGGCGGCGGTGCTGCGGGCAGGGCCCCAGCCGCGCCAGGCACGCCAGGTGCTCGGGTGTGCCGTAACCCTTGTGCCGCGCGAAGCCGTAGCCGGGGTAGCGGTGGTGCAGGCCGACCATGATCCGGTCGCGCACCACCTTGGCCAGGATCGAGGCGGCCGCCACGCTGGGGCTCTGGGCCTCGGCGCGGGCGGGGGCCAGGAGGGGCAGCTCGGTCTCCAGGAAGAGGTAGTCGGTGACGAGCGCCTGGGGCGCGACCCGCAGGCGCGCCAGCGCCCGCCGAGCGGCGCAGTGGGTGGCGCGCAGCACCCCGAGTCGGTCCACCTCGGCGGCGCTGCAGGTGCCCACCCCCCAGGCGAGCGCGTGGTCGAGGAGGTGGTCGAGCAGCTGCTCGCGGCGCCGCGGCGTCAGCTGCTTCGAGTCGCAGTAGGGGTAGCGTCCCGGCGGGAGCACGACCGCAGCGGCCACCAGGGGCCCTGCGAGCGCCCCGCGACCCGCCTCGTCGACCCCGGCGACCCGGAGGCCCCGGCGCCAGAACCCCCGCTCAAGCATGGTCGTGCGCTTCGAGCTCCTTTCGGAAGACCTCGATGACCTCTTCGGGGCGGTCGGCGAGCCGCAGCAGGCCCGGATCCCGGGGGCCTACGGCGCTGTGCTCGGCCAGCGTGTTGCGGATCCAGGCCTCGAGCCCCTGCCAGTAGTTGCGGTCCATGGCGAAGAGGGGGAAAGGGTGGACCTTGCCCGTCTGCAGCAGTACGAGCACCTCGGTCAGCTCGTCCAGGGTCCCGAAGCCGCCCGGCAGCACCACGAAGCCCACCGCGTAGCGCACGAACATCACCTTGCGCACGAAGAAGTAGCGGAACTGCAGGCTGTGGGTCTGGTAGTGGTTGGGGCGCTGCTCGTGGGGCAGCTCGATGTTCAGCCCCACGGAAACCCCGCCCGCCTCGTAGGCTCCTTTGTTGACGGCCTCCATGAGCCCCGGACCGCCCCCCGTCACCACGCCGAAGCCGGCGCGGGCCAGCGCGCGGCCCAGGTCCTCGCCCAGGGCGTAGGCCGGGTGGCCGGGCCCGAAGCGCGCGGAGCCGAAGACCGAGACCAGCGGCACCTCGATCCCCGAGAGCAGCTCGAAGCCGTCGACGAACTCGGCCAGGATCCGGAACAGGCGCCAGGCGTCCGTGTGGTGCAACCGATCGATGACCCCGCGTTCGTTCTCCATACCCCAAGTGTAGGCCAGCCGACGCCGGCGGCGCGCCGTCCGGCGTACAACGTGGTATGGAACTCACCGTCGTCGTCCTGGCCGACACCGATACCCACGCTGACCTGGGCCGCCTGGCGAACGCGCTGGAGACGGCCGCCGATGCGGCGGCCGCGGGGGCGGAGCTGGAACTCGTCTTCGACGGCGCGGCCACCCGCTGGGTCGCGCGGCTCGAGGATCCGGACCACAAACACCACGCCCTGTGGCGCGACCTCAAGCCCCGTTCCGGGGTCTGCGTCTACTGCGCCCGCGCCTTCGGGGTGCTCGCGCAGGTGCGCCGGGCGGGGGTGCGGTTGCTGGACGAGCGCCGCGGGCACCCCAGCCTCTACCGCCGCCTGGCCCGTGGCGCCGTGGTCCTCACGTTTTGAAGTTCAGGGGGCCCGGCTCGTCCACTCCTGGTAGAGGAAGCCGTCGAGGTAGAGCTTGAAGCGGGCGTCGCCCATCACCCGCACGCTCCCCTCGAGCGTGCTGCCGCCCTGGGCGAAGGTGTCGATGGGCGTGCGTTCGCCGTTGTCGTCGGTGACGACGAGGCGCACGTGCACCGGGGCCTGGGTGCCGCTGGCGGGCAGGGGGACCCGGATGGGGACGATGCGCTCCCCGGGGGCGAGGTCGGGCGGAGGCGGCGTCTCGGGCCCCGTCGTCGGGGTCTCGGGGGGCGCCTTCTGCGGGGCCGGCGGGGCCATGAAGCCCTGCTCGGGCAGCAGCACCTCACCCCGCCCGGCCACGGTCAGCACCACCGGGCTACCCACGTCGAGGGCGACGCCCGCGGGGGGCGACTGGGCCAGCACGGTGCCCTCGGGCTGCGGGGAGGGCAGCGTCCGCACCTCGCCCAGGCGCAGCTCCGCGACCGAGATCAGGTAGCGCGCGTCCTCCAGCGTCAGCCCGGTGAGTTCGGGCAGCACGGTCTTGCGCGGCGCCGGGCCGTCGGAGGTGAGGAGGCGCACCGTGGCCCCCTGGGGCAGCGGCGCGTCCGCAGGCGGGGCGCTGGCCAGGACGGTGCCCTCGGGCTCCTCGCTGTAGCCCGTGGCCGCGGCGCCCGGCAGGTAGCCGGCCTCTTCGAGCGTGCGTTGCGCCTCGCTCAGCGGCTGCCCCGCGAGCGGGGGCACCCGGCCGTCCTTGGGTCGGTTGAGGACGAGCTCGAGGGTGCGCCCGGGCTTGACCCGGGTGCCCGGGGGCGGGTTTTGCTCCAGGATCAGGTCGCGCGGCCGGTCCGGCTCGCTGGCCATGGTGAAGGTGACCTTGAGCCCCATGTTCTTGACCGCCTCCAGCGCGGTGCGCGGGTCCTGTCCGCGCAGGTCGGGGACGGTGAACTCGGGAGGGTTCAGGTAACGCGCGCTGCCGGCGGCGAAGAGCCACAGCCCCAGCACGGCCAGGAGCAGCCCCGGCACCCAGGAGGCGGCGTGGCTTCGCCGGCCCGGCCGCGCCGAGGGCAGGGCCCGCAGAAAGCGCCCGCCAAGGCGGTCGATCTCGGCCTCGTCGTGTTCGCCCAGGGGGTCGAGCGCCGCCACCCGCACCCCGTCCTCGTTCAGGCGCAGGTCCAGGTCCGGCAGCGCGAACCCCAGCGGCCTGAGCGCCTCCAGGATCCGGCCCACCTCGCGCACGACCTTGCGCCCCTTGGCGGGCAGCGCCGAAGGGGCGTCGCAGGAGGGCCAGAAGACGTAGTACTGCCCGGGCTTGGCGCTGATCTCCAGGCCTTCGGGGAGCACGCCCAGCGCGGAGAGCGCCTTGAGGGCCTTTCGGAAACGGAAGAAGACGGCGCGCGCCTCGGGGCCCTTGACGTCGAACCAGTAGAGGCGGCCCGCGGCGCCGGAGGGGCTTTGCGCCCGCCACACCGTGAGGAAGTCTTCGCGACGTTCCTGCTGCGAGGTTTCGTAGGGTCCGAGGCGGTCGGGCATCTTCATAGAGTATATCCCTGGGTGTAAAAAACGCATGAAAAGAACCGGCGGCCTGGAGGCCGCCGGTTCATCCGGGCCGGGTTGGGATGCTAGGGCGTGTCGAGCAGGGTCAGGCTCAGGACGTAGTCGCCGGTGGTGCTGCCGCCGGCGTCGCCGTCCCAGGCGGTAACCAGCACGTAGTAAGTACCGCTTGTGCCGGGGGTGAATTCGAGGCGCGACTCGCGGCCGGTGAAGTCGTCGTTGAAGGCGACCTGGTCACCGTTGCTGTCGTAGACCGCGAGCATGGTGTCGGGGGCACCGCTCGCGTACGCTTCCACGTCCGCCACCAGGGTGGTCCCGGCGGTGAGGGTGACGGCGAAGATGTCGTCGTCGCCGTCCGGGTCGATCGAAGCGCTCACGACCGTACCCAGCGCCACCGTCTGAGCGCTCGCGGTGTCGACGTTGCTGATGGTGGTGCCGCTCACGGTGGCCGAGCCGTTGGGCTCGGTCTCGCTCACCAGCGGGCTGGCGATGTCGAGGGCGTAGGCGTTGAAGGGGCTCGAGCCCCCGTTCGCATCCTGAATGATGATGTAAACGGTCTTGTCGGCGTCGGCCGTGTACTCGAGCCAGGCATCGTCGGTGAAGTCCTGGTTGCTGTCGTTCTGGGCGATGACGGTCGTGCCGTCGTCGTCGAGCAGCGTCAACACCAGATCCGCGTTGCCGCTCAGGGTCTCGGTGTTCAACACGTAGGTCTGGCCGGAAGTCACGTTCAGCGCGTAGTAGTCAACGTCGGTTCCGCTGTCGGCCTGCAGGATGCCCTTGTAGGTCGTACCCGCGGTGACGGGGGTGGCGTTGGCGGTATCGTCGTTGGGTTCGTAGGGGTCGCTGGGGAGGGTGATGTCCAGGGGCACGACGAACGCATGGTCACCGCTGGAAACCTGTACGATGCCCTCGGCCGTTCCCGGGGCCACACCGCTCTTCTTGTGCGGACCGCCCACCATGACGCGGTAGTAACCGGGATCGATCTGCAGGAACATCGCGGTGCCGTCACCGAAGAGGCCGGTGCCGGTGGTCTGCGTAGGCAGGAGGGGGCGGTCGGGGAGGGGGTTGCCGTCGGCGTCCACCGGTTGCAGGGTGACGCTGGTCATCGGTAGGGGCGTGCCCGTGGTGAGGTCGACGACGTCGACGTAGACGTTCGCCCCCGCATCCGGGGCGGGCTCGCTGCCCCCGGCGATGGCCAGGGCTTTGGCCACGGCCGCGCCGGCGTCGACGATGCCCCAGCCCAGGTCCTCGTCAAAGCCCGGCAGGGTGTCGGCGTTGGCGTCCCAGGCGGTCTGGGTCAGGATGGCACGCACCTGGCGGGCGTCAAGGCTGCCGGGGCCGCCAGCGGCTTCGAGGATGAGAGCGGCCGTGCCCGCGGTGGCAGGGCTGGAGAACGAGGTCCCGGCGATGTAGGTGTAGTCGTTCTCGTCACCGGTGCAGCTTGCCCCCGTGGGGTCGTCGAGGATGCACTGGCGGGTGGTGGGTACCCAGATGTTCTGGCCGGGCGCGGCCACGTCGAGGTGGACGCCGCGGTTCGAGAAGTCGGTCCGCCGGCCGTCGGCGCGGGTGGCGGCGACGGTGATCAGGCCGGGGTGCCAGGCGGGTTCAGCGAAGCCGGTGGTGGGGGTGTTGCCCGCCGAGGTGACCAGGACGATGCCGTTCATCAGCATCCAGTCCATCAGGTCCTTGATCACCTGGTCGTAAGCGCCGCCTCCCCAGGACATGTTGAGCACGTCCACGTAGGGACGGCCCGGGGGCGGGGTGTAGCCGCCGCAGCCATCGGGAACGCTCAAGCCGAACGCGCTCGGACCGTCGACGGCGAAGAAGCCCCCGTAGACGATGCCCGAAAGGGTCAGGTACCCCTCGACCGGATGGTCGATGGCGATGGGGACGATGCTGGCGCCGTAGGCGATGCCGCGTCCGCCGATGTCGTTGGCGACGGCGGCGGCGGTGCCGGCCACGCTGGTGCCGTGGGTGCCCAGCCCGTTGTGGGGGGTGTCGGGGCAGATCAGCTCACCGGTGGTGCCGTAGAAACCGGGGTAGGCGATGTTGGCCTGGAGGTCGGGGTGGGTGTGGTCGATGAAGTCGTCGTGGATGGCGATGCGCACGCCCGCACCGGTGACGCCCGCGTCCCAGGCCTCGGGGGTGTTCATCTGGCGGTGCATCCACTGCTTGTCGAAGTCGGGGTCCGAGTACGGTGAGTCGGCCAGGGCGCCGATGCCCGTGCCGGTCGTGTTGACCGTACTCACGGGCTCGGGTTCCTTGACGAGGCGGTTGGGGGTGGCGTAACGCACGTCGTCGCGGCGTTCGAGGATGCCGAGCGCCTTCTCCACGGACATACTGTCGGGCAGCTTGACCAGCGCGGCCTTGAGGGGCGTCCAGTCGTCGATCAGGCTTCCGCCGAGGGCGTTGAGAATCGCGTCGAGGTCGGCCGCGTCACGGTAGCCGATGATCACCTGCCCGAGGACGTACTGCTTCGTCAGGTCCACGGACGGTGCGCCGTCGTTGCCGCCCGGAGCCCCGGTCTTGGGGGAGACGACGCCGGTGCTGCAGGCTGCGAGCAACACGAGTAAACCGGTGAGGTAGAGAAGCTTCTTCATGGTTTACCTCCCCCCCGCGCCGGCGACGGTAACGCCGTCTCCGGTGACGAAGGTGTTTACGGGGCCGTCCTCCACACCGAAGGGGCCCCAGATTCCGAAGAAGTCGGAGCCGATCGAGACCGCGTCCATCTCCCCGTCGTCGTTGAGGTGGGCCGTCACGGCGAAGGGCTGCCAGTCGTAGGTGTGGAAGGGTTGGAGGGTTTCACCCGAGATGCTGTACCCGCCCTCCACTTCGATCAGGCCGTGGGGGATACCCGAGATGCCGTAGCTGGCGAAGGGGTGGAACTCGCCGTCCGCTCCGGTCACGGTGAAGAGCGGCGAGATGTACTCGATGTTGAACCCGTCCACCTGCACGCGGTCGAGGACGATGGCCATGAGGAAGTTGATCGTCGAGGAGTTCTCTACCGAGATGACGTACCCCGGGGCCAGATCCACGTCGGTCACGTTGTCGCCGGGGGCCACGGCCTGCACCTTGAAGGCGGGGAGCGGCGTCACGCTGTACTCGGTCGACGCGGCCCGCTTATCGCCGTTCACGGCCTCGACGCGGTAGGTCAGCAGCACGCCGGGAAGGGTGCCGGGGGTGGCGTCGCGGAAGCTGTAGGAACCGGGGATCGGGTCGCCGTTCTCGTCCAGGTTCTGGGCGTCCTCGGCGGCGATGCGGCCGATGCGGTAGAACGTGCCGTTCTCGCCGTTCTTGCGGAAGATCTCGAAGGCCTCGGGCGCGGTCGCCGCGGGGTCGTAGGACCAGCTGAGGTCCACCCAGGTGATGGCTTTGTCGAGGCTGCTGTCCTGGGGCGCGGCCACCCCCTGCTTGGCGGCGTTCTGCACCGCTTCGCCCAACCGTTTCAGCGCCGCGACGTCGCCCGTCTTCATGGCGTTCACGATGGCGTCGCCGGTGAGGCCGGGGACGCTCAGGGTGCCGAAGACGGCCACGTCGCCGAAGGTGACCGCCTGCGCCGTCAGATCGGTGGGGCTGGCGGGAGCGTCGGCGGCGAGGTCGGGGCTGCGGTAGAGGTAGCCGATGGCTTCGGTGCGGTTGCCGTTGACGTCGTAGGCGACCGCGTGCACGGTGACGAAGTCGTTGTAGCCCGTCGTGT
Organism: Oceanithermus desulfurans; assembly: GCF_014201675.1. Taxonomy (NCBI): domain Bacteria; kingdom Thermotogati; phylum Deinococcota; class Deinococci; order Thermales; family Thermaceae; genus Oceanithermus; species Oceanithermus desulfurans. Next base: position 34,687 of record NZ_JACHEZ010000011.1, read on the forward strand.
CGATCGTTACTTCTTTTTCGCTGCCGTCGAAGTCGAAGAAGCGCTGGTGGCGCACGTAGCCGTTCAGGTAGCCCGAGCTGCCGCCCTGCTGCCCGAGGGCCACGTCCAGGAACTGGAAGCCGTTGGTGTCGGGGTCGGCGACCGAACCGCTCACGGTGACCGTGACCTCCTGGCCGGGCTCGTACCATTCAGGAATGTCGAGGTTCAGCTCAGGAGGTTCGACGGTGGCCTGGGGATCGAACACCGGGCGAAGGATGGTGCTGTACAGGGTCTTCTCGTCGAGCGTCAGGAGCCCCGTCACCTTCGAGGTCGCGAAGCCGTCCTTGGTGAAGACCAGGGTGTACCGGCCCCGCTTGGTGTCGATCGAATAGTAGCCCTGGGCGTCCGTCGTGGCCGATTCGCCGGTTTGCACGATCGTCACGCTGACGCCCGCTACGGGCTCGCCGGCCTTCATGTCCACCACGTAACCGCTGATCGTGGCGTTCGGGGTCACGAACTCCCCGCAGGCGGCGAGTACCAACATCAACAGTGCTCCGATGAATAGTTTCAACCTCATGCGTTCACCTCTTTCCTCCTGCGATTCAAGTAGGGTCCTGCGATCGTCGATGCTGCAACGTTGCTCAGTTTTCACCTCCGCGCAATGATGATAAGGCTTTAAGACAAATTAAACGTGGTTTTGTATCCCAATGTCAACCGCTCCCCCTGGGGTAGAGTGGGCGCATGGGAATACTGCTGATCGTGGCGCTGGTCGCCGTGGTGTTGGGCATCGGGCTGCTGGCCCAGCCCGGGCGCCGCAGCCTGGGCACCGCGTTGATCCTGACCGGGTTGCTCCTCGGGGTGGTCTCGCGCAGCTTCGTGGTCGTCCCCGCGGGGCACGTGGGCGTCGTCTTCAACGTTTTCTCGGGCGTGCAGCCCGACGCCCTCGACGAGGGGCTGCACTTCATCCTGCCGCTCGTGCAGGAGGTCGTGCTCTACGACGCGCGCCTGCAGGAGGTCACCCTCTCGAAGTCCAACGCCCGGCGGGTCGGCTTCGGCCCCATCCAGGCCCGCAGCAAGGAGGGTCTGGACATCGGGGTGGACGTGACCGTGCAGTACCGCATCGAGAAGGCTAGGGCCCCGCTGTTGCACAAGGAGGTGGGTCCGGCCTACCGCGAGACGATGATCGTGCCGCAGATCCGCAGCAAGGTGCGCGACGCCGTCGGCCTCTTCAACGCCGCGGAGCTGATCAGCACCCGCCGCGGCGACCTCGAGCGCTCGGTCACCACGGCCCTGCGGGAGGCGTTGGCGCAGAAGCACATCATCCTCGAGTCGGTGCTGCTGCGCGAGATCCGCATCCCTGACACGGTGGCGCGGGTGATCGAGGAGAAACAGACGGCCGAACAACAGGTGCAGATCGAGGAAAACCGCCGGCGCCAGGCTGAGATCGCCGCTCAGCGGCGCGTCATCGAGGCCCAGGCCGAGCGCGACGCGGCCATTCTCAAGGCCGAGGGCGAGGCCAAGGCGCTCGAGCTTCGCGGCGAAGCCTTGAAGCGCTACCCGCAGGTCATCCAGCTGACCGTCGCCGAGAAGCTGGCTCCCAACATCAAGACGATCATGCTCCCTACCGACGGCAACTTCCTGCTCGATCTGCGCAAGCTGGAAGAAGCCGCACCCAGCCGTTAGGCCGCCGTAAGCCAAACCCCGGCGCCCGGGCGCCGGGGTTGTAAAATGGACTCATTGCGTAAGCTTACGGTGACGGCTCGGCTGCGGCGGCGGGCGCGTTGGCTCGGCGCCCTGGCCGCATGGCATGCGCTCTTGTTCCGCGAAGAGCTGCGGCACAGCCCGTACCGCACGCTCACCGTGCTGATGCTGGCGGCGACGCTCTTCGTCTACGCCCCGGGCGTGGCCTGGGCCGTGGAGGAGATGCTGCGGTTGGCGGGGGAAGAGGGGTTCGACCCCGCCGACGCCAGCGTGCTACCTCTTACCTATGCGGTTTTCTTGACCTGGATGCTGGGCGCAAGTCTGAAGGGGCGCTCGTTGTGGTGGGTGATCCGCACGTCGCCGGCGCCGCGCGCGTTGCTCGGACTGGACCGGGCGCTGGGCGTCTTTGCCTTGGCCGTGGTCATTGCCGGGCCCTACGCTTGGGGCGCGGTCCGGGGAGCGGGGTGGCCTCCCGCCGCGCTGGTCTCCCTGATTGCGGTGCCGCTTTGGCTGTCGGTCCGTGTCCGCGGGGCGGGTGGGCTGGGGTACCCCTTCGCCCTCCTGGCGACGGCCGCGGTGGGTTGGAGTCTGGCGTTCGCCGCCGCGAGGTACATAGGGCAGGGCCCGATTCTCTACGATCCCGATCACGAGATGGTCCGCGAGTTGCTGCGCCTCGTCCTGGCGCGGCTGCACCTTCCCGACCTTGCGGCCGCGGCGCTGCGCGCCCCTGCGGTGCTGCACTTTACGGCGGGTCTGCTGGCCTTTTGGGGTCTGGGGCTCGCGCTGGGGAGCCGCGAGAACCGGGTCGAGGGGGTAGGGCGGCCCGCGACCTGGCTGGCCCGCTGGCGCGACGCGCCCGCGGCGTTCGCGCTGGCGCAGTTGGTCTACCGTCTGGACGTTGGGTTGCTTCAAGCCGTGCTGGCGCTTGCTTTTGCGCTGGGTGCCGAGGCCTATGGCTTGGCGCGGGTGCCCGGGGGAATGCTGGCGTGGTGGGCGGTGGCGTCGCTGTGGTGGTCGGTATGGCAGGAACCGCCCAAGTTTCCCGGCTGGCTGGGGGCGGGTTCGGAGGAGGACGGTCGCGTGGAGGGCGTCTTGCTCGCCGGGCGCCTGAGGGCGCTCGCACTGACGCTGCTTCCGCTCGTGTTCGTGCCCGGTCTGGGTGGGGTGGAGATGGCCGTCTGGGTCGGGGTGGTGTGGTGGCTGCACCGCGTTGCGGGACCGCTGGCGCGACTCCGTCCGGCCTGGTTCGCCGGGGCGCTGGTCTTTCTGTTCGGCAACGCGGTCTTGTGGATTGGGGGACGTTGATGGACGCCGGCTTGGTGCTGCAGGTGGAGCGCTTCTCGCGCACCTACCGTTCGGGCCGCGGGGTCCACGCGGTGAGCTTCGGGGTGGCGCACGGCGAGATCGTCGCGCTGGTGGGCCCGAACGGAGCAGGAAAGACGACGCTCCTGGAGGCGGTTTGTGGCCTCGCCGACTACGTGGGTTCGGTGCGGGTGGAGGGGTTCGACCGCGAGCAGGCTTCCGCCCAGTGGACCCGGATGGCCTGCCTGCCCGAGGAGCGCCGTTTCCCGCCCTTTCTGGCGGGCCTTACCGCCGCGCGGCTGGCCGAACGGTTCTGGGAGCAACCCGGGCTGGAGGATCGGTTCGTTTCCGAGGCGGAGCGGTGGGAGCTCGGGGCCGCCGAGCTGGAAACCCCAACCTTCGCCCTTTCCCAGGGGATGCGGGAGAAGCTGGCGCTGGCGCTCGTTTTCAGCCGGGTGGTTCCGCTCTACGTCCTCGACGAGCCCGAGGCGCACCTCGACCCGGTCATGCGCGACCGCTTGGAGCGGCGTTTGGCAGGGTTGCGCGAAGGTGGGCACGCGGTGCTGCTGGCCACGCACGACGTGCACCTGGCGGCCCGGCTGGCGGACCGCGTACTGGTTATCGTCCGGGGCAGGGTGACCGATCTGGGCCGTGCCGGCGTGGACGAGGTGTTGCGCGCCCTCGCTGCGGGGACCTAGGAAACCGCCGCGGGCCGGCCCGCGGCGGTCGCATGCGGCGCGGCTCAGACCAGCTTGCTGCGCAGCCAGGAGGAGCCGAAGTCGATCAGGTTGACCACCAGGACGATGGCGATGATGCCGATGATCATCTGGTCGTACATGCCGCTGGCCATGGCGTTCTGGATGAAGAAGCCGATGCCGCCCGCGCCCACGAAGCCCAGCACGATGGAGACGCGGAAGTTGATCTCGAAGCGGTAGAGGGTGTAGGCCACGAAGAGCGGCAGCACCTGCGGCAGGATGGCCCAGCGCACCACCCCGGTGCCCGAAGCCCCCACGGCCTCGAGCGCCTCGATGGGCCCCTTCTCCACGTTCTCGATAGCTTCGGAGTAGAGCTTACCCAGGTCGGCGATCGAGTGGATGGCCATGGCCAGCACCCCGGCGAACGGCCCCAGCCCCACCGCGGCCACGAAGACGAGTGCCAGGATCAGGGTGTCGACGCCGCGGTCGACGTTGTAGAAGGCGCGCATCAGCGTGAAGACCGCCCGCGTGAGGCCGCTGCCACGGGTGAGGTTGCGCGCGGCCAGGAAGCTGGTGGGTACGGCGAAGAGCATGGCCAGGAAGGTGCCCACCAGCGCGATCTCGACGGTGAGCGCCATCTGGCTGGCCACCTCCTGCAGCGGAAAGACGTTGTGCGCCGGATCGGCCAGGCGCGGCGGCCAGGCGCGGTCGAGGAAGTTGACGAAGAAGGGCCAGCCCTTCACCAGCCTGGTCAGGCTGAACTCGGTCGCGTAGAACGAGGGCACGAGGACGGCGAAGACGCCCGCGGCCACGAGACCGCCGGTCAGATCGCCCTCCTCGGCCAGCTCGGGTTTGCGGGCCAGGAAGAAGCCGCTCGCGAGCATCAGGCCGGCCAGGAAGAGTGCGGCCAGGGTGCCGTAGCGGAGGCTCGCAGGCCGCACCAGCCGCACCCCCTCGCGGGCGAGGTCCTTGGGCAGCCCCCCTTGCAGGTCGGCGAGCGAGCCGACAGGCTCGAGCTTCTTGAGGCCGATCTCGGCCCTGAGGGCGTTGGCCTTCTCCAGCCCCGCGTTGTAGCGTTCGATAAGCGCCCGGGTTTCCGTCTCGGGGACGGGGGTGAGCAGCTTGTAGTACCCCTCGAGACGCGGGAAGTAGGTATGCCCCGCCGGTCCCGCGAGCAAGGCGTAGCTCCCCCCGCCGACCAGCAGCGCGATCAGCAGGCTCACCACTCGTCCGCGGCCGCGAGCGGCCAGGGCCGCAAGTCCCGCCAGCCCTAGGGCGATCGCTCCCTCCATTACGCCCGGCAGCGGCACAACCCGGGCCAGGAAGACCGGGCGGGCCAGCCAGCCGTAGATCAGCACCAGCACCACGAGCCCCGCCAGCGCGCCCACCCAGCCGTGGAGGCGCCGCGGCCAGGGCGCCAGCGCCGCCAGCCCTGCGAGCGCGATCAGCCCCAGCCAGGGGTAGCTTGGCAGCAGCCCCGCCGGGGTGGGGTGCACCGCTTCGCGGCTCAGGTAGCCGAGGGCGCTGGAGAAGGGAAAGGCGAAAAAGAGCACGAGCAGCCCCAGGCCCGAAGCGTAAAGGTAGCGGCGTGCGGAGCCGCGCGAGATGGAGGTGAGTACGGCGACGAGGACGCCCAGTGCGGGGAAGACCCAGGTCATAGCGCCTCCAGGCTGCCGGCGTAGATCTGCGCGGCCAGGTCGTCGGTCAGGGTTTCGGTGGGGCCGTCGAAGACGAGCTGGCCCTGGTTGAAGGCGAGCACCCTGCGGGCGTAGCGACGGGCCAGCTCAAGGACGTGGATGTTGACGAGCACCGTCACCCCGTGGGCCTCGTTGTAGCTCTTGAGCAGGCCCAGGATCACGTCGGAGAGCCTGGGATCCAGGCTGGCCATCGGCTCGTCGGCGAGGACCAGCTGGGGCTGCTGCGCCATCGCCCGGGCGATGGCCACCCGCTGCTGCTGACCCCCCGAGAGGTTGTCCACCCGCACGTGCTCCTTGCCCGCGAGCCCCACCTCTTCGAGGTAGCCCGCGGCGAGCGCGTAGTCGCGCTCGCCGTAGAGGCCCAGAATGCCGCGCCAGGTCGGAAGGTAGCCCAAACGCCCATGCAGCACGTTGTCGAGCGCGGTCAGCCGCGTGACCAGGTTGAACTGCTGGAAGATGAAGCCCACGGTACGGCGGAACTGCGCGAGCGAGCGGCCCGAGAGCCGGTTTACCTCGACCCCGCCCACGCGCACCGTTCCCGAAGTGGGGCGCACCAGCCCGTTGAGGGTGCGCAGGAAGGTGGACTTGCCGGCCCCCGAAAGGCCGATGACGGCGACGAACTCGCCGTCATCGATGGTTACGTTGATGTCCCGCAGCGCCTCGGTTCCATTGGGAAAGACGACGCCGAGACCCTTCGCTTCGATCATGGAGCCCTTCGCGCCTCCTACTTGTCGAGACCCAGCAGCTTGCGGGCTTCGCGCACCACGTCGTAGTCGGCGTCGGTGGCGGGAACCATGTAGTCGATGCGGTAGAGGTTCTTGAGCAGGTCGCAGCCTTCCTTGACCTTGCAGGTCATGATCGCGGCCTTGATCTTCTCGGTGAGCTGCGGGTACTGCTGGGCGAACTCCTTGGAGACCGAGAAGGTGTCGCCGGGGATGGGCTTGGTGTAGAAGATCGCGTGGATCTGCGCCGCTTCCTCGGGCGAGAGGAACTGGGTCCAGGCGCCCGACTTGTTCTGGTCGTCGTTGGCGAAGACCGCCGCGGCGTCCACCGACTTGTTGAGCACCGCCAGCACCGCGGCGTCGTGCTTGCCGGCGAAGACCTGTTTACCGAAGAACTCGTCGGGGTTGATGCCCGCGGCCAGCAGCGCGGCCCGCGGGAAGACGTAGCCGGCGGCCGAGTTGGGGTCGACCCAGGCGATGGTCTTGCCTTCCAGGTCGGCGATGGTGTCGTAGCCCGAGTCCTTGCGGACGATGATCGCGCTCCAGTAGAAGGCGTTGCCGAAGCGGACGCTCTTGAGCAGCACCTTGGCGCCGGCCTCGCGCGAGGCGATTACGTAGCCGTCGGGCGGGAAGAAGGCGAAGTCGAGGTTGCCCGAGCGCATGGCCTCGACCAGGCCGCGGTACTCGGTGGGGAGGAAGACCTCCACCTCCACCGCGCCGCCGAGCTGGTCTTCGATGAAGTCGGCGATCGCCTGCGCCGCCTGGCTGAGCTGGTCGGAGTTCTGGGTGGGGTTGAAGCCGATGCGAACCTTGAGCGCGCTCTGCGCCATCACGCCGGTGAGGCCCAAGAGGACCAGGAGCAAGACCCATATTCTTTTCATAGCGCCTAACTTTACCACGCCCGCCGGGGGGAGACGGTCACTCGGGTGGGAATTGCCCGCGGAGAAACCGCGTGGGCTACGCAAAACCTGAGGGTTTACTGGACAGAAGTATTAATTCTTAATATTATACATTTTGAACGTCGGGGTTGTCATAAGCCTGGCCCGGAGAGGAAGTGCTGCTCGCTCGATGACGTTGAACTTTGGCCGCGTGGCCTACGCCTACGACCGAACCCGCTACCATCCGCCCGAGGTTTCGGGGCGGATCGCCACCGCCATCATCGCGCCGGTGGAGGACCGCTTCCGTGAGCCGGTCTTCCTCGAGCTGGGCGTGGGTACCGGCCGCGTGGGCGTGCCCATCATCGCGCGCGGGCACAAGTTCGTGGGCGTGGACGTGAGCCCGGCGATGCTCGAGGTGATGCGCTACAAGATCGCCGGGGTGGCACGCAAGGTGCGCCTGGTCGAGGCCGACGCGCGCAGCCTGCCCTTCGCCAAGGACAGCTTCCACGCGGTCATCGGGGTGCACCTTTGGCACCTGATCCCCGACTGGCAGCGGGCCTTGCTCGAGGCGCTCAGGGTCCTGGCGCCCGGGGGCGTGCTCTACGAGGGCTGGGACGTCTCCACCGGTCCCAGCGAGGACTGGAGCATCCAGGAACGCTGGCGGGAGCTGCTGGCCGAGATGGGGTACGAGCTCAAGCGCGGGGCGCACACACGCCGGCTCGACGAGGTAGAGCGGGCGCTGGAGCAGCTGGGGCTCGAGCCCCAGACCCAGGCCGTGGCCGAGTGGGTCGAGGAGCGGACCCCGCGGCAGACGATGGAGATCCTGGAAGAGCGCCTCTACTCTTACACCTGGCAGGTGCCGCCCGAGGTCTTCCGCCCCTCGATCGAGCGCTTGTGGACCTGGGTCCGGGAAACCTACCCCGACCTCGACCAGACCTACCCCATTCCCTGGAAGTTCATGCTGCGCAGCACCCGGCTGCCGGAGTAGTAGGGCGGGAACCGCTCCTTGTCTGGCTAGAGCAGGTGGCGGTGCAGGTTCACGATGCATGACGGGTAGCGTCTGCGAAGGAAAGGCTTTCCGCCCCCAGGTCGCGATTTTGCATTTGGTGCAGATGCGGAGGTGACCATAGAGGTCCCTCCAGCGCCGCCCAGTTTCCACCGTGCGCACCGTCGCGCCCGTGCCCCACCTTGTGCGTTCCTCCTGTTCGCGCTGCAGCCGCGCACGGGCCCGCCTCACTCAACAAACCCTACGATGAGACATGGCCAGTGCGTTGAACGGTTTACGCATCTTTTGGTCTGCTTTTTCGTCATGCCCGCGTAGGCGGGCATCTGCCCCTTAACCGTGAGACTGCGGATAGCGCGCCGCGATACTCGTCCCGGGTGCTGGGTGCGGGAAGGCAAAAGCGGGTCCCAAGGTGTGATGGGTTGAGGCGGCGTCCGCTAGATCCACCGTCCCATACGGCTCCTTCATCCTACTTGGTTCACCCCTTCAATACGCCCGTGAACGCAGGTTATTACCTTGACCGCAAGAGACGGGACTCCGTTCTTGTTTATTCGGGGACAAGCTGCGAGAGCGGACCGCTCCTGAGTAAGAACCGGAAGGTGGCATCCGGTGGGGATTGCGAGCAACTTGGGTCACGCGATGCACATCACCCCCCGGTTTGTACGTCTGGTCGGGATGCGGGAGCGACGAATCGCGAAAGAGCCCCGGCAACCTCAATACGATAGTGCCGCGAGCGGTAGCGGTGAGCATGCGCGCTTGCGAAATCGTTGATTGTCCGCTATCACCGCTAATAATAAGTAAGGTGCAAATCTACTTGACTACGGGAACACTGTTCACATAGAATCAGTGCAAATGAGAATAGCATTGGGTATAGCTGCAATGGGCGTCTTCTTGTTGTGCGCGTGTAAATCCGAGCCCCCAGCCCCGGTGCGGGTATCGGGAATGGTCGTGGTTCGCCCCGACGATTCCCTGGACTATGACGTCTATCCAGAAGGGGTCGTGGTGGAGGTGCTGTCTGAAGACGGCGTCCTCCTGACCCAGACGACAACGGGTGCGGTCGGTCAGTATGCGGCTGACATTGAAGGCGTCGGCCCTGGAGACAAGCTTCGGGTGCGTGCTGTATACAACAACGGCGAAATCGAGTTGAGGGCGGTTAAGAGAGTTGCGGTGAACAACAACCGGTTCGCCCTGGTGCCCGATCTGGTGTTCGCCGAACCTACGGGATCCGAATTGGTGCACGACGGGACGTCATGGGTGGATCGTGTGGGTGACGTTGAAATTATCGTGTGGGTGACGTTGAAATTGTCGATCCGTCACGTCGCTTTTCTAAAGTTTGGGCACGGGCTTTTGACCCAGAATTCGACCGCCCTTTCTTTCCGGGCGACTACCGCGACGCCGATGGGAACAAAATCATCTCTAACGGCTTTCTGTTTGTGACGGCACAGGATGCTGCCGGGCGGCAAATTACCGCTTTGAGCGAGCCGGTCAGCGTGTACTTTTACATTCCTACCACGCATCGCTACTACCTGCGCGACGTGAGCCCGGGCAACGGCTTGTATGAAGTGCCGATGTATCTCTACGACGAGGAGCAAGACACCTGGGTGCGGCGAGGTACGGGCATTGTGGTTGATGCAGATTACCAGCCGATCCCCGAATCTGACGAAGACCAGGTTACGGCGGACCCCGACTATGGTGAACTTTTCGTGAAGTTCGAAGCCGATCACTTTTCTACCTGGAACGTCGACCATCCCCTTCCACCGTGTAGATAGGGAAGCCCAAGCATGCGCCATCTTCTTTCCCACATCAGCCTAAGAACCCTCCTCCCCCTCTTCCTCCTCTACTACCTCCTCACCGTCGCCCTCTCCTGGTTGGGCTATGCCTTCCTGGCCCTGGCCCTGCTGGCCGTGAACTTCGTCTTTGCCCTCGCCCTCGTCTTCCCCGCCACCCGCGCCTGGGGTCGGCGCATGCTGCGGCACAGCTTCGTACTCCTGGCCCTGGCCGCGGTCTACGCCGCCTTCCCGGGCGTCCCCACGGGCGCACGGAGCGCCGTCAAGCTGGTCGGCCCCGAGGGCGGTCAGGTGAGAACCCCCGACCTCGTCGCCCGCGTGGTCGTAGGGCCCGGCTCCTTCCCCGTCCCCCTGCTCCTCCGGATCACCTCCCTCCCCCTCACCGCCCCCCTCCCCGACCCCACCTTGCCCCCCGAGGTGAAGCTCATCGCCGCCGCCCGCTTCGAGCAGAGCCACCCCTTCGCCGAGGAGTGGCAGAACTTCTTCCTCCCCCAGGTCCAGCTCAGCCTCAGGAACGCGGTGGCGCCGGTGGAAGGCGGGGACTACTTCACCGAGATCTGTTATTGGGTTCCACCCGAAGAGATGACGTACCCCGATGTGCAAGATCCTTGGTTTTGCGATGAGTACTTCGACGTCACGGGCGGCGACCCCACCCAGAAGGGCTCCGGCTGGGCCTCCACCACCATCAAGGGCTTCGGCCGCGAAGGCACGGCCTTCTACCTCTTCCAGTACCCCCGCGACTGGGCCCGGGCCAACTGCGAGGCGGCGGGGGGTACGTTTGACGACAATCCAAAACTGTACTCGTTCGAAAGCTCTTGCTACGGCTACGATTTGCAACGGTATGAGTTAAGTCTTGGTCGGGTGGTTCAGGGTCCTGCGCTTATCGAAAAAACCCCCAATACCGGAGGCAACCATGATAAATAACCAAACCTTGCGGCTCGTTCCCCTGGCGCTGGCCCTGGCGCTCCTTTCCCTCAGCGCCTGCCGGCGCGAGGCCAAGGCCCCGCCGGGGCCGTCAAGATGGACGGCGTCGCTGTTTAAACCGACGCCATCAGCGTAGCACCCCCTTCTGGGTTGGCTTTCGCGGCTCCGTTGCCCCTGGCCGGGGATCGTTTCCGCCGCCTTAAGCAACCCCCCTCCGGCGGCTTCGCCGCCACCTCCCCTGGTGGGGGAGGAAAAAAGAGCTCGTCGCGCGTAGTTCGTGGAACAGAAATAAGCTCCCCCTAATGGGAGGAGACGTTGTTCTGCGGCGGCTGAGCCGCGGGTTCATGGCGCGGCATGGGCCCCGGATCAAGTCCGGGGCATCGTCGGATCGACTCTTCTTGCTCGCCACTCCCTACACCCAATTAACTACCGATTCCCCGGACGAGGCAGCATTTTGCCGCCGAGATCCGGGGTCCATGCTGGGCGAGAAGCCAAGACAGCCTTGTCGATGGCAAGCCCGCCACGTGCCGGAAGCCGGTGCCGTTGCCTGACCCTGCGCAACGTACGGGCGGATCCGGGTGTCCGCCCGTACGGGGAAGGCCACTGCAGACCGGTGTTTCGTCATTCCAGCCAAGCGAGCCGTGAGGCTCGCGCGAGCTGGAATCCAGACCGGCGTACGCTCCGTTGCTCGTGGAGTCCTAAGGAAACAGCGGTGACGAACGGCAGCAACGGCGTCAAAGCCGCGCCCAGCCCCAACCACCGACCCGGACCTGGACCCAGCTTTCGCTGGGGTGACGATGGAACGCCCACCTACGAGGCGGTTTCTGGAAGGCGTGGAGTCCAGGAGGGCCAAAGCGCTTCCGTCCCGGTCAAACGCTGCACGCCTGTTCGCGCGCTCTGCAGCGGTGCGGTCGCGGGCGAGCTCGCGAGCCGGGCCGGCCGGCTGTCATCCATTCCGAACCCCGGGCCGGTAAACTGACCCCATGAAGTTCGCCCACCTGCACCAGCACACCCAGTTCTCGTTGCTCGACGGCGCGGCCAAGCTGGACGAGCTGATCCAGTGGGTCAAGCAGACCACGCCGGAAGACCCGGCGCTCGCGACCACGGACCACGGGAACCTCTTCGGGGCGGTGCAGTTCTACAAGAAGGCCACGGCCGCGGGGGTCAAGCCGATCATCGGCTACGAGGCCTACGTGGCCGCCGAGAGCCGTTTCGACCGCACGATGCGCAAGGGCCTCGACGGCGGCTACTTTCACCTGACCCTGCTGGCCAAGGACTTCGTGGGCTACCAGAACCTGGTGCGGCTCGCGAGCCGCGCCTACCTCGAGGGTTTCTACATGAAGCCGCGCATCGACCGCGAGATTCTGCGCGAGCACAACGAGGGCATCATCGCGCTTTCGGGCTGCCTGGGGGCGGAGATTCCCCAGTTCATCCTGGCGGACCGGATCGACCTGGCCGAGGAGCGGCTGAACGAGTACCTGGAGATCTTCGGCGACCGCTACTTCATCGAGATCCAGGACCACGGCCTCGAAGAGCAGAAGAAGGTCAACGCGGTGCTGCGCGAGTTCGCGCAAAAGTACGGGCTAGGCATGGTGGCCACCAACGACGGCCACTACGTCAAGCAGGAGGACGCCCGCGCCCACGAAGTGCTGCTGGCCATCCAGTCGAAGGCCACGCTGGCCGACGAGGACCGCTGGAAGTTCCCCTGCGACGAGTTCTACGTCAAGACGCCCGAGGAGATGAAGCAGGCGCTCCCCGACTGGCCCGACGAGATCTTCAGCAACAGCGCCGAGATCGCCGCGATGTGCAACGTCGAGCTGCCGGTGGGTGACAAGATGACCTACCGCATCCCGCGCTACCCGCTGCCCGAGGGGCGCGACGAGAACCAGTACCTGCGCGAGCTGACCTTCAAGGGGCTGTTGGAGCGCTACCCCGACCGGGTGAACCCGGCGCTCTACCGCGCTTACCTCACGCGGCTGGAGATCGAACCGGCCGAGGACGAAGAAGACCTGATCCTGCAGCTCGCGAGGCTGGACCGAGAGGCGCGGGAGCGGGTGGACTTCTTCCCGGACGTGCGCAACGTCCAGGACTGGGACGGCTGGGCCACGCTGGCGCGGGCCGAGTACGAGCTGGGCACGATCGAGCAGATGGGTTTTCCGGGGTACCTGCTGATCGTGCAGGACTACATCAACTGGGCCAAGGACCACGGCATCAGCGTGGGTCCGGGGCGCGGTAGCGCCGCGGGCAGCCTGGTGGCCTACGCGATCCGGATCACCAACATCGACCCGCTCGAGTTCGGCCTGCTCTTCGAGCGCTTTTTAAACCCCGCGCGGGTGAGCATGCCCGACATCGACACCGATTTCTCGGACGTGCGCCGCGACGAGGTGATCGACTACGTGCGCGAGCGCTACGGCGAGGACAAGGTGGCCCAGATCGCCACCTTCGGGACGCTGGCCTCCAAGGCGGCGCTCAAGGACGTGGCCCGGGTCTACGGGCTCGAGTACAAGCGCGCCGAGCAGCTGGCGAAGCTGATCCCCACCGTCTTCGGCAAGCCGCTGCCGCTGGCGCAGGCGATGGAGCAGATCCCCGAGCTGAAGGCGGCGATGCGTCAGGACGAGACGGTGCGCGAGGTTTTGGATATCGCCCAGCGCCTCGAGGGGCTCAACCGCCACGCCTCGGTGCACGCCGCCGGCGTGGTGATCGCCGACGAGCCGTTGACCGACCTGGTGCCGCTGATGCGCGATACCCGCGGCGACGGCGTCGTCACCCAGTACGACATGGGGTCGGTGGAGGCCCTGGGCCTCCTCAAGATGGACTTCCTGGGTTTGCGCACGCTCTCGTTCCTGGACGAGGCCCGGCGCATCGTCAAGGAGTCCGCGGGGGTGGAGCTCGACTACGACCGCCTGCCCCTCGACGACCCCAAGACCTTCGAGATGCTGAGCCGCGGCGACACCAAGGGCGTCTTCCAGCTCGAGGGCACGGGAATGACGAACACGGTCAAGGCCTTCAAGCCCGAGCGGCTGCACGACATCATCGCCATCGTCTCGCTCTACCGGCCGGGGCCGATGGACAACATCCCCACCTACCTGCGCCGCCGCCACGGGCAGGAACCGGTGAGCTACGCCGAGTTTCCCCACGCCGCCGAGATGCTTGAGCCCATCCTGGCCGAGACCTACGGCATCCCCGTTTACCAGGAGCAGATTATGCAGATCGCCAGCGCCGTGGCCGGCTACACCCTGGGCGAAGCCGACCTGCTGCGCCGCGCGATGGGGAAGAAGAAGGTCGAGGAGCTGAAAGCCCACCGCGACCGCTTTATCACCGGGGCCGAGAAGCGGGGCGTTCCGCCCGACGAGGCCAGCCGCATCTTCGACCTGCTCGAGGCCTTTGCCAACTACGGTTTCAACAAGTCGCACGCCGCGGCCTACTCGCTGATCTCGTACCAGACGGCCTACGTCAAGGCCCACTTCCCGGTCGAGTTCATGGCCGCGTTGCTCACAGTGGAACGCCGCAACTCGGACAAGGTGGCCGAGTACATCCGCGACGCCGAGGCCGGCGGCATCCACGTGCTGCCGCCCGACATCAACCGCTCCGGCGCCGACTTCCGCGTCGTCGGGCGCGAGATCCTCTTCGGCCTCTCGGCGGTCAAGAACGTGGGCGAGGGGGCGGTGGAGAGCATCCTCGCCGAGCGGGAAAAGGGCGGCCCCTACCGGAGCCTGCCCGACTTCCTCAGACGGGTGGACCTGCACCACGTCAACAAGCGGGCGCTCGAGTCGCTCATCAAGGCCGGCGCTTTCGACGCCTTCGGTGAACGCGGGCAGATGCTCGACGCCATGGAGGGGTTGCTCAAGTGGGCCGCCGCCGAGCAGCAGAAGGCCGCGGGCGGCCTCACCGGCCTCTTCGACGACGGCCTCACCGAGCCGCCGCTGCCCGAGACCGCGCCGCTCGAAGAGGTGATCCGGCTGCGCTTCGAGAAGGAAGCCCTGGGCATCTACGTGACCGGGCACCCGCTCGAGCACTACCCCGGCCTCGCCGAGGCGGCCACCTGCCAGGTCACCGAGCTGCCCCGCTGGTACGAGCAGAACTCGGGTTCCAAGTCGCGGGTGCGGGTACTGCTCGCGGGAATGGTGGAGCAGATCGTGCGCCGCTCCACCCGCTCGGGCGGGATGATGGCCCGCTTCAACCTGGCCGACGCCTCGGGGGCGCTCGAGGTCGTCGTCTTCGGCCGCGCCTACGACCGGGTGATGACCCGCGTCAAGGAGGACATGCCGGTCATCGCGGTCTGCGACGTGGAGCCCGACGCCGACGGCGAGAGCCTGCGGGTGATGGTGCAGGACGTCTTCCTCTACGAGGAGCTGGAAGGTCTGCCCCAGGTGCTCGAGCTGGGCTTCGACCTGAGCCTGATGGACGACGAGCGGCTGCTCGACCTGCGCAGCCTGCTCGACGAGCACCCGGGGGTGGTGCCCGTCTACCTGAAGGTGCGCGGGCCCGGGGGGTGGGCATTGCTGGAGGCGCGCGAGGTGCGCGTCGATCCCGGCGTGACCGCCGAGCTGGAAAAGCTGGAGGGGCTCGAGGTGCGCTCGCTGCCCGACCGCGAGGCGCTGCTCGCGGGCAAGCTGGGGGGCGAGGGCCAGGCCGAAGTGGTGCCCTTCTGAACCGGCCAAGCGCTGTAGCGTACGGGCCGTTCGCTGGTCCGCCGCTGGGGGGCGGACCGGCTTCTAACTACTACGCACCACGTACCGCCGTTATCCGTCATTCCGGGCGAGGGGGCCACTGGCCCGCGAGATCCTGGATCGGGTCCGGGACAGGTCCCGGATCAAGTCCGGGGCAGGTCCTGAATCTTGAAACGCGCGGAGAAGGAATCGGTCGCTCGAAGTATGGAAGGTGACGGCCGCTCCGGTTCGTTTGTCGCACGCGGCTACGCTAAGATCCCCGATCTCACCGGCTGCGCCGGTTCGTCGGGGATGACGAAAAAAGAGCGAGAAACCAATAACGACAAGATCTTAGGTCGTGATCGCCTAGCTCCCTTGACCCAGCTGGTGAAGAAGGGGAAAGGCCAAGACAAGATCCCCGATCTCGGCGCTACACGCCTCGTCGGGGATGACGGAAAGAGGGTGTGGGGTGCGGAAGGCGAAAGGGGTGATGGAAGCGAAAGAAGGGGAGGGGCGTGAAAGCAGCGGGTCTTCGCGGCCTCGGGAAGGCGAAGAATGGGCTGGCGGTCTTCCGGTCTTATCCGCTCCGCTCCTCCTTGTCAAACGTCTATCTACTACGCACCACGTACCGCCGGTATCCGTCATTCCGGACGAGGGGGCCACGCGGCCCCCGAGAGCCGGAATCTTGCTGGGGGCGAATAAGGGGACCGATCGCTCGAAAAGCGGAGGATTATGGCGGCGCATCGGTGCGCTTTCTCCTGAGGCGAACGACCACGACAAGATCCCCGATCTCACAGGCTGCGCCGGTTCGTCGGGGATGACGAGGAGGGGACGAGGAAGCACAACAGACAAGACCCCGGGTCGCACGGCCTGCGGCCGCTTGCCCGGGGTGACGAGGGGGCGGCTGAAGCAACAACGGTCAGAGCCCCGAGATCGGGACTCTGCGCCTCGTCGGGGATGGCGAGCAAGTGGTGGTCAGTAGGGGGGCAGGAGGGCCACGATGTCGGCAGCAGACGTCCAGCGTCTGCGGCCACCCTCAAACTGCCCCTTACCGCTCCGGCCCCGATCCGCCCACCACCTACCACGTACTACGTACCACGTACCGCCTTTACGCCCGCATCGGCCGCGGCGGGCGGCCCTGCGGCTGGTCGGGGTCCTCCCAGGCGATCTCCACCAGGTCGATCAGGTCGCCCACGGGTACGCCCCAGCGGGCGCTCAGCCGGGCCAGGTGCCGGCCCAGGCGTTTGAGCTGCTCGATGTAGGCCGGGTCCTCGCCCTCCATCTCGTCGGCGAGGCCCACCAGCCAGGCCAGCAGGTCGCGGGCCTCGTCGTCGGTGAGGCCCTCGGTCAGGGTTTCGTCTTCGAAGAAGACCTCAGCGGGATGGGGCACGCAGCACCTCTTCCGGGTAGACGTAGCCAAGTGCGCGCGCCTTGGCCTCGAGGTAGGCGGGGTCGTCGGCGTGGGCCAGCTCGCTCTTCAGGGCCTCCACCTCGGCGGCGAGCGCCTCCAGCTGGCCGTCCACGATGCGGACCTCCTGCCGCAGCGCCCAGCCGCGCTGGGCCTCCACGCCCGCCAGCAGCAGCAGGTGGGCGGTACCCAGGGCGAAGAGAACGTAGAGGACGCGGCCGACGATGCCTTGCTTCATCGTCGTTCATTATAAGGAACCCGTTGCATGCAGGGGATTGCATCTTCATTCATTAAGGAGAGCCCCACCCTTGACACTGGCAGGTGGAACCAGTGTAAGGTATACTTACAATTGACGAGATTGGAGGCACGAAGCATGGCTAAAACAAAAGAAAAAGAAGTCTACCGCTCCCGATTAAAGGCCGTCGGATTGCGCCACACCCTGCCCCGCGAGCGCATTCTCGCCTACCTGGACCGCAAGAACGTTCACCCGACCCCCGAGGAGCTCTACCAGGGCCTGAAGAAGAAGGGGTACTCGATCGGCCTCTCGACCGTCTACCTCAACCTGCAGGTGCTGCGCGACGCCGGTCTCCTCTGGGAGTTCAAGGACCAGCAGGGGCACACCCGCTACGACGGTTTCACCAAGAAGCACCACCACCTCTTCTGCACCAGCTGCGGCCGCATCGAAGACGTGATGGAGGACGAGCTCCCCGAATTCGACGCCGAAAAGGTGGCGCGCGCCGTCGAGTCGCGCACCGGCTGGTTCGTGGGCGATCCCCGGGTCGAGCTGCGCGGACTCTGCCCCGACTGCCAGTAAACCGAGCAAGTCGTGAAGCGGCCGGCCCTTGGGCCGGCCGCGGTTTCGTGGTTCGCGGGGGTCAGTCGCAGCGGTAGCGGGCGACCTCGCCGGGAGGCACGGCCTTCCAGCGCAGCTGCTCGGGGGGCCACCCGGGGCCGGCGAGGCAGTCGCGTCCGGGCTCGAGTCCGATCAGGATCGAGGCCCCGACGGGCAGGGTGCTGGGCATCGGGGTGTGCCCGATGCGGAAGTAGGCGGGGGTGCCGACGGCGTTCGCCTCGCCGTTGAGCAGGTCCATGCGCACCTTCACCAGGCCCTCGGGGGCCGCGGGTTCCCCCGCGGGGCGGCCCCGCAGCGCGTTCTCGACGAACTGCCGCCAGATGGGCGGGTTGACGACCGACGAGGAGGGCTCGCGCCCGTTCATCTGCATGGGCTGGTTGTCGTCGCGGCCGACCCAGACGACCGCGCTCATGCCGCGGGTGACCCCGGCGAACCAGAGGTCGCGGGCGTTGTTCGAGGTGCCCGTCTTGCCGCCCACCACCCGGCCGGGGATGCGCGCCCGCCAGGCCAGGTTGCCCCGGCCCAGGGGGTCCTCGTCGTAGACGTAGCCCTTGAGCATGTCCCAGCCGAGGTAGGCCACGTCGGGGTTCCAGAGACGCTGCCGCAGCGGCCGCGCCTCGTAGAGCACGTGCCCCTGCTGGTCCTCCACCCGCAGGATCAGCTGCGGTTCCACGCGCCAGCCGCCGTTGACGAAGGCGGCGTAGGCGGCGGCCATCTGCAGCGGCGTGGCGCCGATGCCGCCGCCGATGGCGATGGAGAGGCCCGGGTTCTTGGGTACCTGGAAGCCGGCGGCCTGCAGCTCGCCCGCGAGCCGGCGAACCCCCAGGGCGTCGGCGGTGAGGATGGCCGGCACGTTGAGCGAGCGGTCCATGGCGTAGCGGATGGTGACCGCCCGGTCCAGGTAGGTGCCGTCGTAGTTCTTGGGTTTCCAGACGCCGTCGGGCTGGGTGGGGTCGGGGAAGCTGACCTCCTTGTCCTCCACCATGCTGGCCTGGCTCCAGCCGGCACCCAGCGCAGCGGTGTAGACGAACGGCTTGATCGACGAGCCGGGGCTGCGCCCCTTGCCGTCGCCCAGCTGGGTGGCGCGGTTGAACTCGCCCTCGGTGCCCGGCAGCGCCCCGAGCAGCGCGTAGACCTCGCCGGTCTCGGGGTCGAGCCCCACCAGCGCCAGCTGGGCGCCCTCGGGGAGGCCGCGCTTCACCGCGGCCTGGGCGGCCTCCTCGGCGGCGCGCTGCATCTCCACGTCGAGCGTGGTGTAGACGCGCAGCCCGCCCTGGCCGAAGACCTTGGCGCGGCCGAAGCGGCGGATCAGCTCCTTGCGGATCTCGTAGACGAAGTGGGGGGCGACCTCCACCTCCAGGTCGGGCAGCGAGTTGGCCCCGGGGTCGAGCAGCTCGGCGGAGACCAGGTTCCCCTCCGCGTCGTACTCGGCCTTCCACCCACCCGGAACGATGGGTTCGCGCCAGGCGGCGTCGGCCATGGCCCGGGTGATCCAGCCCTCCCGCACCATCTGGTCGAGCAGCGCCTTCATACGCCGGCGCACCCGCGGCAGGTCGCGGAAGCGCGCGTTGGGCCCGGGGATGAGGGCCGCCAGGTAAGCGCCCTCGGCCAGGGTCAGCTCCGCTGGGTCCTTGCCGAAGTAGGCCTCGCTGGCGGCGCGGATGCCCCAGAGGTTGCCGCCCCAGAAGGAGACGTTGAGGTACATCTCCAGGATCTCTTCCTTGGAGTAGAGGCGCTCGAGCTGGATCGCCAGCGGCAGCTCCTTGAACTTGCGCTCGAGGGTGCGCACGCCCGAGAGGTTGCGCAGCAGGGTGTTCTTGATCACCTGGACGCTGATCGAGGAGCCCCCCTGGAGGTTGCCCCGCAGCGTCTGCCAAAACGCGCCGGCGATGCGGATCCAGTCGATGCCGTAGTGGCGGAAGAAGCGCTGGTCCTCCGAGGCCACGATCGCGGCCACGGCGGCGGGGGAGACGTCCTCGAGCTTGACCAGCATGCGGGTGATGGTGATCCCGCCCTCCTCGCTGGCCAGCTGGGCGATGGGGGTGCCGTCGCGGGCGAAGACGGTGGTCGTCGAGGTCAGGCGCAGGTTTTCCAGGGCGTCCAGGCTGGGCAGGTCGCGCGTCCAGCCGCGCACGACGATCGCCGCCGCTACGGCCGTGCCCAGGAAGGCGGCCAGGAACGCGAGCAGGAGGTAGCGGCGCAGCTTCACGTTGCCCAGTCTACCGGCTGATGCTGAGAAGGTTTTCAAGCAGCTTGCGGAAACGGCTGTTCTTGATGGGCAGCTCGACGATGTGGTCGGCTCCGGAGATCTCCATCGTCATGCGTTCGCGTTCGCTCGCCCGGTGCACGATCTGGATCGTGGGCACGTGCTTCAGGCGCTTGACGCGCTTGACGCGCCAGACGAAGCCGGCGGCGTCGAGGCCGTCTTCGGAGAGCTCGTCGAGGACGATCAACTTCGGGGTGTGTTCCTTGAGGTAGGCAAGGCCGTCGTGCAGGGTTTCGACGGTGTCCGGCCTCAGGCCGGCGTCTTCCAGGGCCAGTTCGAGGTAGGCCTTGAGTGCGCTGTGGGAAGTTACGATCAAGCCGCGTTTTTCATCGTCCGCCATACCGACCGTCCAATGCTGAGCTGCGTCACCTTATAAAACAATATACGGCCAAAACACAAGAATGGCTGGGGCGCGTGGATTCGAACCACGACCGGCGGTTCCAAAGACCGCTGTCCTACCCTTAGACGACGCCCCAAAGCCAAGGCCCATCATAGGCAACGCCGTGCGCGGGCGTCAACGCCCTGCTTTTTTTCATGCCGCCCCGCCCTATAGTAGGTCCATGTTACGCAGGCTCGTGGTGCTGGGATGGCTGCTGCTGGTGCCGGTAGCGGCCCAGCTGCCGGAACCGTACCGGGCCTACGAGCAGGCGCAGCGGGCCGAGGACGCGCGCGGGCTCGAGCGCCTGCTCGAGGAACCGGGGTACGTGCAGATCCTGGCGGCGCGGGCGCTGGCCCGCATGGCCGCGTCTTCCCCCAGCCGGCGGCTCGAGCTGGCCGAGCGCGCCGCGCGCTTCGAGAACGCCGCCTCCGACTGGCTCTGGGTGGGACGGTTGCGCGAGGTGCTGGGCGACGCGCCCGGAGCGGCGGAGGCCTACGGCAAGGCGCTGCCCGAGCCCGAGGCCGAGGCCGCGCTGGTGCGCCTGGCGGGCGCGGGGGTGCGGCGGGCCTACGCTGCGCTCTACGCGGGCCGCGCCTACGAGGCCCTGCTCGAGGCGTTGCCGGCGGAGGGCGAGGCTGTCTGGCGCGGCCGCGCGCTGGCGGGGCTGCACCGCTACGCCGAGGCCCTGCCCTATTACCGCGCCTGGGCTGGGGAGGCCCGCGAAGGGTGGTTGGCGCTTGGTCGCTTGCTGCTCAGGCTCGAACGCTACGCCGAGGCGGAGGCGGCCTTCCGCGCCGCGGGCGGAGCCGAGGGCGCTTACGGGCGGGGGCGGGCGCTTGAGGCGCTGGGCCAAAGCGACGCCGCCGTGCGCGCCTACCTGGAAGCCCGTACCCCTGAGGCGCTCTGGCGGGCGACGGCGCTCCTGGAGCGCTCCGGGAGGACGGCCGAGGCCCTGCCGCGCTACCGCGAGCTCGCGCAGGGGGGTTCGAAGTACGCCGACGACGCGACCTTGCGGCTGTGGGTGCTGGCGCGCCGGCGCGGCGACGCGGCGCTCGAGGCCTGGGCCTACGAGCGGCTCGAGGGGGGGCTGGCGCTGCTGGCGGGTAAGGAGGGGCCCGAACCCCCCGCGCCGGAGGCGTGCGCGGCCGCGAACGCGGCGGTGCCGGGGCGGGCGACGGTCGAGCAGTTGCTGAGGGAGGGGCGCGAGGCCTGGGCCCTGGGCGAGGCGCGCTGGTGGGCGGCGCGGCTGGACCCGACGGGGGCCTGGGGGATCGTCGGGGTCTTGCAGCGGCACGGCCTGTGGGGGGCGTCGCTCAGGCTCGCGCGCGATTTACCGGGCCTGCCCCGGCACTGTGACTGGCCTTTGCGTTACCCGCGGGCCTACCCCGAGCGCGTACGGCGCGAGGCGGCGGCCTTCGGACTCGAGCCCGAGCTGCTCTGGGCGGTGATGCGGGTGGAGTCGCGCTTCGACCCGGAGGCGGTCAGCCCCACTGGAGCCAAGGGGTTGATGCAGTTCGTCGCGGCCACCTGGGCCGACGTCGCCCGCAGGCTCGGGGAGGCCCCGGGCGACCCCTTCGATACCGACGCGGCGGTGCGCTACGGCGCCTACTACCTGCGCCGCCTGCTCGACGCCTGCGACCGCCAGCTCGTCTGCGCCCTCACCGGCTACAACGGCGGGCCGGGCTACACCCGGCGGGCGCTTGCGGCGGCGGGTGGCGACGTCTGGGACTTTCTGCGCTTCCAGCCGCGCGACGAGCCGCGCGAGTACGTGGAGCGGGTGCTCTGGGCCTACGCGGTCTACAAGGCGCTCTACGGTTCCGGGCGCTAACCGTGTAGCTCGAACACGTTGTTCAATTCCACCCCCTCGTCGCCACGAGCTTCCCTCGTCATCCCAGCTCGCGCGAGCGGGGAGGCTCGCCCCCTCCCGGAGGGTTCCGGCGCTGTGGGGGCAGCTAACCGGCGCGGGCGAGCGCGTTGTCCACCGCCCGTTCGATGAAGCCGCCCCCGAGCAGCCGGTCCCCGGCGTAGAGCGCCACCGACTGGCCGGACGTCACCGCGAACTGGGGCCGCTCGAAGCGCAGCCGGAAGCGGCCCGCCCCGGGCTCGAGCTCCAGCACCCGCGCCCCCACCGGCCGGGTGCGGTAGCGCACCATCGCCTCGACCCGTTCGGGCAGGTCGTCCGGATCGAGGAGCAGGTTGAGGCCGGCGGCCTCGAGCCCCCACCACTCCACCGCGGCCCGGGGGCCCACGACCACCTCGTTGGTCTCGGGGCGCACCTCGACGACGTAGCGCTCCAGGTGGCTCTTCCACAGCCCCAGCCCCTTGCGCTGCCCCACGGTGTAGAAGCGGGCTCCGGCGTGCTCGCCGATCACCTCGCCGCTCTCCAGGTCGACGAGCGGCCCCGGCTCGCCGGGGATGTGCCCTTTCAGGAAGTCGCGCAGCGAACCCCGCACGAAGCAGATGTTTTGCGATTCGGGCTTCTGGGCGGTGATCAGGCCGCGCGCCTCGGCCAGCCGCCGCACCGCGGGCTTTTGCAGGTGGCCCACCGGGAAGAGCAGGTGGGGCAGGGCGGTGCGCGGCGTGCCCCAGAGGAAGTAGGTCTGGTCCTTGGCGGCGTCGCCGCCGCGCCACAGCTCCACGCCCGCAGGTCCTTCCAGCCGGCGCACGTAGTGGCCGGTGGCCACGTACTCGGCGCCGATGGCGCGGGCGTGCTCGAGCAGGGCGTCGAACTTGACGTCGGTGTTGCACCAGACGCAGGGGTTGGGGGTGCGGCCGGCGGCGTAACCCGCGAGGAAGGGGGCGACGATGCGCTCGGCGAAGGTTTCGCGGTAGTCGAGGAGCTCGAAGGGGATGCCCAGCTGCCGCGCCACCCAGCCGGCCTCGAGCGCGGCCGTGGGGGTGCAGCAGCTCGACTCGTCGTTGCAGCTGGTGGCCAGCTCCTCGTCGGACCAGAACTTCATCATCGCGCCCACGACGTCGTAGCCCTGCTCGACCAGCAGGGCGGCGGCGACGGAGGAGTCCACCCCTCCGCTCATGGCGACGAGGACGCGCGGCTTCTTCACGAAACCTTATTCTACCGTTACGCTCGGGTTTCGGCCAGGCCCGGGGCTCAGGCCACCAGCTCGCTTTCCAGCGGCTCGCCGGCCGCGGCCGCGGCCTTGGTGGAGGCGATGGCCACCTCGATCATGGCGTCGTCGGGCTCGCGCACGGTGAGCATCTGGAAGCGGAACCCCAGCCAGCGCAGCAGGCGCGAGACCGGGTCGGTGTGGCTCGAGGAAAAGCGCAGCAGCTCGAAGGCCAGCGCCGCCACCAGCGGCAGCAGCGCCACCCGGCCCAGCAGCAGCCACCAGATCACGTCGGGGCGGGGCAGGAAGCTGTAGACGACGATGCTCGTCACGATCACGAAGGCGATGAAGGTGGTGCCGCAGCGGGGGTGGAACTTGGGCTGGGCGCGCACGTTCTCCACGGTCAGCGCGAGCCCCTTCTCGTAGGCGGCGATCGCCTTGTGCTCGGCGCCGTGGTACATGAAGTAGCGCTGGATGTCGGGGAAGCGGCCGATGAAGGCCAGGTAGCCCACCAGCAGCGCGGCCTTGAAGACGCCGGCCAGCGCGTTGTAGAGCACCGGGCTGGCCGCGGCGTCGATGAAGAGGCGCGAGACCGCGGCCGGGAGCACGATGAAGAGCCCGATCCCGATCAGGGTGCTGAGGGCGATCGTGCCGTAAAGGGCGGCGCCGGAAAGCTCCTCTTCGTCCTCCTCGCCGGCCAGCTGGGCGCTGCGCGAGAGCGCCCGGTAGGAGACCGAAAGGGCGTCGACGAGCGCCACCACGCCGCGCAGGAGCGGCAGCCGGGTCCAGGGGTACTTGCGGTAGAGGGAGGGTTCCTCGTGGCGCTCCACGTGAATCTCGCC
This sequence comes from Oceanithermus desulfurans, assembly GCF_014201675.1. NCBI lineage: Bacteria > Thermotogati > Deinococcota > Deinococci > Thermales > Thermaceae > Oceanithermus > Oceanithermus desulfurans. Next base: position 58,837 of record NZ_JACHEZ010000011.1, read on the forward strand.
GCTGGGGAGCCGCACGGCCAGCGCCCAGGCGTCGGGCGCTTTCATCATCACGCCTTCCATTGCGGCCGAGCCGCCGATCTGCTTCATGGCCCGTATTCTGCCACAAGCGGGTGAGGGTTTGGTGGAACCGCCCGTGGTAAGCTCGGGGTGTTATGGCGATTCGCGTGAAAACCACCCGCAGAAAAGTATTCGAACACGAAGCCCCCATGCGCGTCGTAGCCGTGCTGGGCGGCGAACTCACCGAGGAGGGGCGCTGGCTGGATTCCGAGCTGGACGGCGCGCTCGTGCGCATTCTCAAGGAAACGCGGTTCAAGGGAGATTTTGGAACCACCCTGTACGTACCGCTGGCAGGGGT
>NZ_JACHEZ010000012.1 GCF_014201675.1 Oceanithermus desulfurans
ACGATTCCCCGGCCAAGGGCGCCTTGCGCCCGCGAGCCGGGGTCCATGCCGTGACCGACCACCCGCCCTATTGTTCGTCATCCCCGACGCGGCGCAAAGTGCCGGGATCGGGGATCTTGGCGTCGTGGCCCCATCCCGGCCTTCGTCGGCTCGAGGACGGATTAACCGGCCGGAAGCGAGGTGATGTAGGGCAGGTTGCGGTCGAGCTGGTCGCGGTCGAGGCCGTAGCCGTAGACGTAGGCGTTTTCGATCTCGAAGCCCAGGTAGTCCACCGGCACTTCGCGCAGGCGGCGTGCCGGCTTGGAAAGCAGCGCGGCCACCTTCAAGCTCGCGGGCTTGCGGGCGTGCAGGTAGTCGAGCAGGTACTCGAGGGTGATGCCGGTGTCCACGATGTCCTCCACCACGATCACGTCGCGTCCGCCGATGGGCTGGCTTAGGTCCTTGATCAGCTCCACCTCGCCCGAGCTCTCGGTGCCCTGGTAGCTGGCCACGGCCATGAAGTCGAGGGTGAGGGGGAGCTCGATCCGGCGCACCAGGTCGGCCATGAAGATGAACGCGCCGTTCAGCACCGCGATCAGGTGGGGGGTCCTGCCGGCGTAGTCGCGGGTGATCGCCTCGGCCAGCTCGGCCACCCGGGCCTGGATCCGGTCCTCGCTCAGGTAGACGGGGCCGCGCGGCTCGTTTTCGCTCATGCCCCCAGGATAGCGGCTTCGGGTAGCCTGGGGGCATGAAGCTGGGCTACTCGCTCTGCCCCAACGACACCTTCATCTTCTACGCCCTCGCCCGCGGCAAAGTGGCCGCGCCCGAGCCGGTGGAGGAGGTGCTGGAGGACGTGGAGACGCTCAACCGCTGGGCCTTCGAAGGACGGCTCGAGCTCACCAAGATCAGCTACGCCGCCTACGGCCACCTGCGCGAGGGCTACGTGGCCCTGCGCGCCGGCGGGGCGCTGGGCCGGGGGGTGGGCCCCTTGGTGGTGGCCCGCGGCCCGGTCGAGCTCGCCGGGGCGCGCATCGCCCATCCGGGCCGCTACACCACCGCCTTCCTGCTGCTTTCGCTGTTGCTGGGCGAGGGGGCTTTCGAGCCGGTGGAGCTGCGCTACGACCGCATCATGCCCGCGGTGGCCGCGGGCGAGGTGGACGCAGGGCTGATCATTCACGAGTCGCGCTTCACCTACCCCGAGCACGGCCTGGAAAAGCTTCTCGACCTGGGCGAGTGGTGGGAAGGGGAGACCGGCCTGCCCCTGCCGCTGGGGGCCATCCTGGCGCGCCGCGACCTGGGCGACGCGACGATTCGCGCGGTCAACGACGCGGTGCGGGCGAGTTTGGCCTACGCCTACGCCCACCCGGACGAGCCCATGGACTACGTGCGCCGCTACGCCGACGAGCTTTCGGACGAGGTGACGCGGGCCCACATCCGCACCTACGTGAACGAGTTTTCGCTCGACGTGGGGGAGGAGGGCGAGGCCGCGGTGCGCGAGCTCTTCGCCCGCGCCGAGGCGCGCGGCCTGGTGCCCCAGAACCCGAACCCCCTCTTCTGCTGCTGACAAGACCGCCGCCCGAGGGGGCGGCGGTCTTGCGGAAAGGAGGCGACGGGGATCAGGCCAGGCCCTTGAGCATGCCGTACCAGTAGAGGGGCGGCAGCACGTAGCGCTTGAGCAACCACATGTCCCAGCGCTCCTTGGTCTGGTCGAGGAAGACGAAGGTGGGTTTGTACTTGTTGTCGTAGAGGAACTCGCCCAGGAGGACGCGGCCGCGCGCGGTCACGATGGGGCAGGAGGAGTAGCCGTTGTACTTGGCTTCGGCGGGCTTGCCCTCCATGACCGCGAGCAGGTTCTTGACCAGCTTGGGCGCCTGTTTGCGCACCGCCGCGCCGGTTTTGGCGGTGGGCAGGGCGGCGGCGTCGCCGAGCGAGAAGACGTTGGGGTAGCGCTTGTGCTGCAGCGTGTAGATGTCCACGTCGACGTAGCCCTTGTGGGGCCCCTCGGGCACGGCGAGCGGGCTTTCGGCTACGAAGTCGGGGGCCTTCATGGGCGGGGTGGCGTGCAGGAAGTCGAAGGGGATGACCTCCTGGTGGGTGGTCTCGCCGGTCTTGGGGTCGCGCACGTCGAAGACGGCCTCCTTCTGGGGGCTGGTGCGCACCTCCACCAGGTTGTGGTAGAAGCGCATCTCGATATCGCGCTGGCGCACGATGCGCTCGAGGCTCTTGTTGATCTCGGGCACCCCCAGCATGACGGTGCCGGCGAAGGCGCCGATCATCTTGGTCTTGCCGCGGACCCCGCTGCGTCGCCAGTAGTCGTCGGCGAGGTACATCACCTTCTGCGGGGCGCCGCCGCACTTGACCTGGCCCAGGGGGTTGGTGAAGACCGCCGTCCCCCCTTCGAAGTTCTTCATGGCCTCCCAGGTCTTGGGGGCGGCTTCGTAGGTGTAGTTTGTGACCACGCCGTTCTTGCCCAGCGTTTCCCGTAGCCCCTTCACGGCGTCCCAGTCGTACTGGATGCCGGGGGCCACGACCAGGTAGTCGTAGCCGATGGTCCGCCCGCCGGCGGTGCGCACCTGGTTCGCGTCGGGGTCGATCTCGACCACGGCGTCGCGGATCCAGGTCACCCCCTTGGGCATCACCGACGCCTCCTTGCGCACGGTGATCTCCTTAGGTACGATCCCTGCGCCCACGAGCGTCCATAAGGGTTGGTAGAAGTGTTTGTCCGACGGTTCGATGACCGCGATGTCCAGCTTCTTGCCGGAGCGGGTCAGGCGGGCCGCGGTGGTGATGCCCGCGGTGCCGCCGCCGATGATCAGGACCTGGTGACGCGATTCGCTCATGGTATACTCCTCATTCCTAAACACTCAAGTTAAGTAAACGCCAGGGAATGCGCGGTATCCAGTTTCAGATGTCCCGGCCGGGGGCTCGGTTAGACTGATGAGGATGCGCCCAGATGAGCCGGTGGACCTCCCCCAAGCCCTCGCCGACGCGCTCGAGCCGCTGTCCTTGCGCGCAGGCCGCGAGGTCTTCGCCGAGGGGGAGCCCGCCGCGGCGCTCTACCTGGTGGCCTCGGGGTGGGTGCGGCTCTACCGCCTCAGCCCCAAGGGGCGTGAGGTCACCACGCTGGTGCTCGACCCCGGAGAGCTTTTCGGGGAAGAGGCCCTGGAAGAAGAGGGGCGCTACGCTCACCACGCCGAGGCGTTGACGCCGGCGCAGGTCCTGCGGCTGCCACGGCCGGGCCTGCTCGAGGCCTGGCGCTCGGCCGAGGTGCGCCGCTGGCTGCTCGAGCGGATCGTGAGGCGGTTGCACGGCGCCCAGGACCGCTACCGCGAGCGGCGCTACCACGAGGTGCTGCCGCGCCTGGCGGCGCTGCTCGTCGAGCAGATGCGCCCCGGGCGCGAGGGCCTGGAGGTGCCGCTGAGCCACGAACAGATGAGCCACCGCCTGGGTACCGGACGTGATACGGTGACGCGGGCGCTGGGCGCGCTGGCCCTGCGCGACTTGTTGGAGATCAACTACCGCCGCGTGGTGGTGCTGGATCCCGAGGCCGTCCGCCGGCTGGCCTCGGGGCTGGGGGAGGATCGTGAGTAAAGTACGTTCGGCCTTCTTGCAAGGACGTTTACGCAGCTTCCTGCCGTACGGGCCCGAGGACCTGCCCGCGCGCATCGCCGCGGAGCGCGCGGCCCCACGGGCTGAGCTAGCCGCCGCGGTCGAGGCCTACCTGCAACGCCTGGGGGCGCCCGAGTCGAGCCTCGCGGCCGCCCGCCGGCTTGCGCACCCCGAGAGCCGTGTCGTGATCACCGGGCAGCAGGCCGGGCTGCTGACGGGCCCGGCCTTCACCCTCTACAAGGCCCACTCCGCCCTGAAGCTCGCCTACGCCTACGACGACGCCGAGCGTCCCGTGGTCGGACTCTTCTGGGTGGCGAGCCAGGACCACGACACCGCCGAAGTGAGCCGGGTGCACTTCCTCGACGCCGACGAGCGGATCCGCGAGCTGGCCCTCGAGCTGCCCCCGGCGGTTCCGGTGGCGCGCGTCGCCTTCGCGCCCTACCGCGAGCGCGTACACGAGTTCTTGCAGGCCTTCGGCGGCGACGTCGGGGTGCGCAAGCGGATCGAACGCGCCCTCGAGGGCGAGTGGACCTACGCCGAGGCCTTCGCCCGGCTGCTCCTCGCCTTCCTGGGTCCGCACGGGGTCGTGCCCCTCGACCCCATGGCTCCCGAGCTGGCGCCGCTGTTCGCCCCCGCGATGGAGCGCGAGCTCGAAGACCCGCTGGCCTCGTCGATGGCGATCAACGCCGCCGGGGAGGCGCTCAAGTCGCTGGGCATCCCCCCTTCGCTGGGGCGGCCGGCCGGCGCGACCAACGTCTTCCTGGAAGGCGAGGACGGCCGGCGCCGGCTCCTCTACTACGACGACGGGGTGTTCTCCGACGGGGCGCGCAGCTACCGGCTCGCGGATCTGAAGGCGATCCTGCGCAGCGACCCCGCCCGCGTCACCCCTGCGGCGGGCCTGCGGCCGGTGGTGCAGGACGCGGTCGTCCCCACCGCGGGCCTGGTCGTGGGCCCGGGGGAGATGGCCTACGTGGCCCAGCTCGCCGGGGTCTACCGGCTGCACGGCCTCGAGCCCCCGGCGGTCATCGACCGCATGCACGGGCTGGTGCTCGAGCCCCCGGTGCGCCGCATCCTGGAGAAGTACACCCTCGACCCCTGGGCCTTCCTCGAGGCCCCCGAAGAGGCGATGCTGGAGGCGCTGGCGCGCACGAGCACCGCCGCGGCCGAGCTGGAGCGGGGGCTGCGGCGCGTGGAGGACGAGTTCAGCCGCATGCTCGCGGCGCTGCCCGCCCTCGACCCCACGCTGACCGGCGCCTTCGAGCGCAGCCAGCGGCGGCTCGAGGGCGAGATCGAGCGCCTGCGCGGCAAGCTCCTGGCTGCCGAGCTCCAGCAGAAGCGGATCGTGCGCGACCAGTACCGGCGCCTGCTCACCCACCTGCGCCCCCTCGGCCGGCCGCAGGAGCGGGTCTACGGTTTCCTGGGCTACCTGCTCAAGCACGGACCCGAGGTGCTCGAGCGCCTCTGCAAGGCCCCGGCGCGCGGCCACGTGACCCTCGAGGCCTGAGGGCTGCGCTAGACTGAGTGCGTATGAAGCGCGGTCTCCTCGCTATTCTTTTCCTGCTCGTCCTCGGCGCCGGGGCCCAGTCGCCGCCGGTGCGGGTCCTGCTCGAGGAGACCGGGCTGGCCGTGGTAAAGCTCGAGGGCGCCCACAGCCTCTGGAACTGGGCCGGGCGCATCGCCGACGACGCGGGGCCGCGCGTCTACCGCCTGCTCGCCAGCGACCGGGGCATCGAGCTCGTCTGCGACGACCCCCCTTGCCCCGCCAGCGGCTACATGGGCAACCTCCTCTCCTTCGTACCGCGCGAGGGGGCCTTCGCCCTGGGCGACCGCCGCTACCGCGGCTTCCTGCGCGTCGTCTGGCAGGAGGGGCGGCTGCTCCTGATCAACCGCGTCGGCCTCGAGGACTACCTCCAGGGCGTCCTCCCCGGCGAGGTGCCCGCCTCCTTCCCCTTCGAGGTGCTGCAGGCCCAGGCCATCCTGGCGCGCACCTACACGCTCAGCCGGCTGGGGTCCAACCCTTACTACGACCTCTGCGACACCGCCCGCTGCCAGGTTTACCTCGGCCTGGGGGCCGAGACCCCGCGCCACACCGAGGCGGTGCGCGCCACCGCGGGGCGCATCCTCGCCTACCGGGGCAAGCCCATCTCGGCCGTCTACCACGCCGATTCGGGCGGAACCACGGCCGCCGCCGAGGAGGTCTGGGGCGGCGCCATCCCCTACCTGCAGGCCCGCGACGACCCCTGGTCGCTGGCCAAGCGCTGGCGCGTGCAGGTCAGCCCGCGCCAGGTGCAGCGGGCGTTGCAGGACCTGGGCTACAGCCCCGGCGCGGTGCAGTCGATGAAGGTGCTGGACAAGGGCCCCAGCGGCCGCATCACCCGCCTGGAGGTCGTGGGGACGAGCGCGCGCATCGTCCTGGAAACGCCCAAGTCGGCCCGTTTCCTGAGGGCGCTGGGCCTCCCCTCGACGCTGGCCACCCTCTCGGGCTGGTCCTTCAGCGGGCGCGGCTCCGGCCACGGGGTGGGGATGAGCCAGTGGGGCGCGCGCGGCTTCGCCAAGCGCGGCTGGAACTACCGCGAGATCCTGGCCTACTACTACCCCCACACGGTGCTGACCTCCTACCGCCTGAGCGCCAGCCGCTAACCCTTCCTGACCGCGTCGCTGCGACCAAAGGTGCCGCCGCGCCGCCCACGAAACTCATTCGCAAAACACGGTAGAGTAAGGATGGGATCCCCGATATGCGGCCCGGGCCGCGCGGGTTATCAAGTTAGGGGGCGGTATGGAACGCGTAGCCATATTTATCGATGGCAGCAACCTCTATAAAGGTTTGGTCTCCACGCTGGGTTCGGAGTACCGGCTCGATTTCGTCAAGTTCATCGAGACCCTGGTCGCCGGCCGCAAGCTGCTCAGGGCCTACTACTACAACGCACCCCTGCCCACCGAAGACGCCGCCAGCCGCGCGCACCAAAGTTTCCTCAACTACCTCAAGCGCGTGCCCTACGTTTCGGTGCGGCTGGGACGGCTCGAGCGCCGCGGCGACACCTTCGTGGAGAAGGGCGTGGACATTCAGATCGCCGTCGACATGCTGCGCCTCGCCTACGCCCGCGCCTACGACGTGGGGGTGCTGGTCAGCGGCGACGGCGACTTCGCCGAGGTGGTGCGGGTGATTCAGGACATGGGGATGCAGGTCGAGAACGCCACCTTCCACGCACTTTCGTCCTACCGCCTCGCCCAGCAGGCCGACCGCTTCTACCCCCTCGACGAGTTCCCCTGGGATACCCTCAAGTCGAGCCACGACTAGTCCAGGCCGTCGCGATCAGGTAGAGGCCCAGCCCCAGCAGCGCGAGGTCGCCCAGGCGGACCAGCAGCTGCTGCGCGGCGCTGCGGTGCATGCGCGCCGCCAGCCAGGCCAGCACGGCCTTGCTGCCGACGATCGACAGGAAGAAGCCCAGCAGAAACCACCAGGCGCCCGTGCCCAGCCGCTGCAGCAGCGGCGCTCCCACCAGGAACCAGAAGAGGTACATGTGTGGGTTCGTCAGATTCATGACGACGGCCGCACGCAGGCTTTCGGCGGCGGGCGCGGGAGCCGCCGGGGCGGAGGGCGCGGGGCGCAGGCCCGCGTAGCCGAGGCGCAGCAGGTAAAGCCCGCCGAGCAGCTGCAGGGCCCGGAGCGCCGCGGCCGGGAGCGCGCCGCCCGCCCACCAGGCGAGCGCCACCACCCAGCTGTCGCTGAGCAGCGGCGCCGTCGCCGCCAGCATGCCCGCGTGCGCACCCTTCCGCACCGCCTCGCGCAGCACCAGGGCGAGCAGCGGGCCGGGGCTGAGGCCCGCGCTCAGGCCCAGGGCGGCCCCTAGGAGGAGGGCTTCCACGCGAGCACCACCGCTTCCTCGATCGGGCTGAGCACGTGCGCGCCGTCCACCTCGGCCGCCTCGCCGGGCCGCAGGTGCAGGTAGCGCCCGTCGGGCAGGTCGACGAGCAGCTCCCCCGCGACGAGCAGGTAGAGGGCGCGGCCCGCGCCGTGCGTCTGGGCGGCGGTCAGCCGGCGCACCTCCATCCCCGGCCAGCCGGGCAGCTCGAACCGCCCGCCGGCGGCGAGCTGAGCGAGAGGGAGGCGGACCGCGCGCGTCACGACCTGATTATACGGAGGCTTGACTTACGCTCGCGATGCGTATAGAATTAACAAGTTTGCGGGCAAAACCCACCCGAGGTTCCTGGACGGGGCATGGGCGGGGCCCCGGAAAGGAACAGCATGTTTAGAGAACTAGGACTCAGCGAGCAGGCCTTGGCCGCGCTCGAAGAAAAAGGCATCACCACCCCCACCCCCATTCAGAACGAAGCCCTTCCCACCGCGCTCGCGGGCGGCGACGTCCTCGGGCTGGCGCGCACCGGTACCGGCAAGACGCTGGCCTTCGCGCTGCCGATCGCCGAGCGGCTCGAGCCCTCGCGCACGCCGGGCCGCGCGCCCCGCGCCCTCGTCCTCGCGCCCACGCGCGAGCTCGCGTTGCAGGTGGCCGGCGAGCTGGAGTGGGTGGCGCCGCACCTGCGCATCGTCACCGTTTACGGCGGCACCGGCTACGGCAGCCAGGCGGCGGCGTTGAAGCGCGGGGCCGACGTCGTGGTGGCCACGCCCGGCCGCGCCATCGACTACCTGAACCGGGGGGTGCTCGACCTTTCGCAGGTACGCGTCGCCGTGCTCGACGAGGCTGACGAGATGCTCTCGATGGGCTTCGAAGAGGCCGTGGAGACCCTGCTGGGGGCCAACCCCGCCCAACGCCAGACCCTGATGTTCTCGGCCACCCTGCCCGGCTGGGCCAAGCGCCTGGTGGGGCGCCACCTGAAACAGCCGGCCGTCGTCAACGTCGTGAAGGACGAAGAGGTCAGCTACCGCGAGATCGCCATCGAGGCCTCGCCCTCGGCGCGCATGAGCGCGCTCTCGGACCTGCTGCACGCGCACGGGCCCGAGCGTGCCATCGTCTTCACCCGCACCAAGAAGGAGGCCGACGAGGTGGCCCGGGCGCTCACCGCCCGGGGGCACGCCGCCGAGGCGGTGCACGGCGACCTCAACCAGACCCAGCGCGAGCGCTCCGTCGGCCGCTTCCGCAGCGGCCAGGTGGGCGTTCTCGTTGCCACCGACGTGGCGGCGCGCGGCCTCGACATCCCCGAGGTGGACCTGGTCGTCCACCTCCGCCTTCCCGAGCGGGCCGAGTCCTACCAGCACCGCTCCGGCCGCACCGGCCGCGCCGGCCGCAGCGGCACCGTGATCATCTTCCACTCGAGCCGCGAGCGTCGCGAACTGGGGCAGCTCGAGCGCGCCGTCGGGCGCAGGTTCGAGCACGGCCGCGCCCCCGCCCCCGAGGAGGTGCAGCAGGCCAAGATCGCCGGGCTGCTGCGCCGCGCCGCCGCGCAGTCCGAGGAAGACCGCGCCGTCTGGCGCGAGGTCGCCCAGGCCTGGATCGGGCGCGAGGACGTCGAGTCGCTGGCCGGCCTGCTGGCCATGCTCCTGGGGGGTGCGCCGAAACCGCGCAGCCTCCTCACCGGCGACGAGGGCTGGCGCACCCTGGAGCTGGAGGCCCCGCAGCTCTCGACCGGCAAGGTCGTCGCCGTGCTCAAGCGCGCCGGTTTCTCCGACATCGGGCGCATCCAGCTCGCGGGCGGCGTCGCCTACGCCGACGTCCGCGCCGGCGAGCTGGAGCGGCTGGAGGCGGTGCAGGGCCTGCGGGTGCGGCCGGCCACCAAGGTCAAGGCCGCCCCGGCCCCGGCGCGGCGCCACGAGCGGCCGCGCGGCAAGCGCCGCCGCGTGAACGCCTAATCCCCCGTGAAGACCGCGCGCCGCCTCCGGGCGGCGCGACGTTTTGTGACGCGGTTGTGACGCTGGCCGGCCTACCCTCAGAGCGGAGGTGCAGCATGAAGCTCAAGATCACGGCACTGACCCTCGCGCTGCTGGCGCTCGCCGCCTGCGGGCCCGGAGGCGGCGGCGGGGGCGGCGGCGTAACGGGCTGCAACCTGAGCGGCACGATCGACACCCAGGTCACGCTCACCCCCTCGGCCTGCAGCCCCTACCACGTGACCGGCGACCTCTACGTCGAGGAACCCGGAAAGCTGGTGATCCAGCCCGGCACCACGCTCGAGTTCGCCCAGGACACCGGCCTCTACGTGAGCGGCCACGGGGCGCTGGTCGCCGTCGGCACCGCGTCCGACAAGATCTTGTTCACGGGCGCTTCCAAGACGCGCGGCTACTGGAACGGCGTCGTCTTCCAGAGCTTCGCGAACAGCTTCGACAACGAGCTCAAGTACGTTGAGATCGAGTACGCCGGCGCCGACGAGCGCTGGGACGGCGGCGCTTTCGGGAACTACCGCGCCGCCGTCGAGCTGGAAGAAGAAGCCCGCACCAAGATGACCTACACCGTGGTGCGCGAAAGCGAAGGTTTCGGCGTCTTCATGGCCTACGACGCCTACTTCGGCGCCGATTCCAGTCCCGACGGCGACTTTGCCCACAACACCCTCACTCAGAACGCCGCCGGCCCCATCGCCATCTACGAGAACAAGGTGGGCCACCTGGACGCCAGCAACGACTTCGGCGGCAACGACGCGGGCCACGACTACGTCTACGTGGGCGCAGGCTACACCGCGGTTCCTACCCAGACCTGGCAGCGGCTGAACGTGCCGTATCTCGTTCACGGCTACGCCACCGTCGGTGACGGTGAGCTGCTCACGATCGCCCCGGGCACCACGCTCGTCTTCCAACAGGACGGCGGGCTCGAAGCCGACGGCCCCAGCGGCGCGATCCATGCGGTCGGCACGGCGAGCGAACCCATCGTCTTTACCGCGCTGCAGCCGGTGAAGGGCTACTGGTACGGCCTCGTCTTCGACGACACCCGCAGCACGAACAACGTACTGCACTACGTCACCGTCGAGTACGGCGGCGCGGACACCGACCCCGAACTGAGCGCCAACATCGTCGTGACCAGCTCGGGCAACGCCTCGAGCCAGTGGATCGAGGTCAAGAACAGCACCATCCAGCACTCCGCCGGCCACGGCATCTCGGTGGCTCAGGAAACGACCTACAATTCCGACATTGGAACGTCCAATACTTTCGCCGACATTGACGGTGAAAACTTCCATGTGCAGCCGTAACGCGGCCCCTGTCGCTACCCCCGAAAAAGCAACCGCCCCTGGTAGGGGCGGTTGCCTAAGTGCGGCCCGATCCTTCACGTAACGGCCGCTTGCGCGCCACCGGCTCCACCTTTCCGAGCTTGCATGGGGGGTTTTGGGCGCGGCACCAGACGCGCCGCATTTCCTCCACCGCCCGCCAGCGTTCCTCGGGGCTGAGCCGCAGCCATTCGGCGCGCTCGCCTTTGCGCGCCTCGGCCAGGCTGCGCTTGCGGGCGACGGGCACGATGCGCTTCATTCTTCCTCCAGGGCGTCCACGTCGGCAAGATCTTGGGTCCGGCCGAACGCCCGCTTGAGCGCCAGCAGGTCTTCCTTGCTCACCACGCGTGCGGGGATGCCGCCAGCCCGTGTTTCCCGGGCGCGCGCGAAGGCCTCGGCAAACGTCGGGGAGTACCACCAGACCGATGCGGTTAGGGGCGTAGCCCAGTTGAATCACGCCGGGGGTGAGGAAGTCGGAAACTTCCAGTCCCAGAGTTTCGCCAAGAAACTCGCGTAAGGCCTGCAAGGTCCTCTCGGCGCTGGCTGGCGTGGCCTCGAGCCAGAGGTCCAGGTCCTTGGTGGCGCGGGGGTAGCCGTGGAAGGCCACGGCGTACCCTCCGATAATCAGGTAGCGCACCCCGTGGCGGTTCAAGGCCGCAAGGAACTCGAGAAAATCCGGCGTGTAGAGCACCAAACCTATTCTACCGTCACGCTCTTCGCCAGGTTGCGCGGCTGGTCCACGTCGCGGCCCAGCAGCACCGCGGTCTCGTAGGCCAGGAGCTGCAGCGGCACCACGCTGACGATCGGAGCCAGCAGCGGGTGCACCTCGGGGACGTAGATCACGTCCTCGGCGTGCCGGCGGATGCCCTCGTCGCCGTCCGTGGCCACGGCGACTACGCGGCCGCCGCGCGCGGCCACCTCCTGGATGTTGGAGAGCGTCTTCTCGTAGAGCGGACCCCGGGTGGCCAGCACCACGACGGGCAGCCGGGGGTCGATGAGGGCGATGGGGCCGTGCTTCATCTCGCCGGCGGGGTAGGCCTCGGCGTGGATGTAGCTGATCTCCTTGAGCTTGAGGGCCCCCTCGTAGGCCGTGGGCGACTGCACGTGCCGGCCCAGGAACAAGAAGTCGGTGGCCTGGTGGTACTTCTCGGCCACGTGGGCCACGACGGGCCGGCGCTCCAGGGCTTCCTCGACGAGGCGGGGAAGTTTGCGCAGCTCGCCCAAAAGCCCCCGGGCCGTCTCGGCGTCGAGGGTGCCGCGCGCCCGCCCCAGGGCGAGGGCCAGCATCTCCATCGCCGCCAGCATGGCCACGTAGGCCTTGGTCGAGGCCACCCCGATCTCGGGGCCGGCGTGGATGTAGAGCGTCGCGTCGGTCTCGCGGGTGATCGAGGAGCCCTTGACGTTGATCACGCCCAGGCTGGCGGCGCCGCGCCGCTTCGCCTCGCGCAGCGCCTCGAGGGTGTCGATCGTCTCACCCGACTGGCTGATCACGACGGCCAGCGTGCGCTCGTCCACCACCGGGTTGCGGTAGCGGTACTCGCTGGCCACGTCCACCTCCACCGGCAGCCGCGCCAGCTCCTCGATCAGGTATTTGCCCACCCAGCCGGCGTAGAAGGCGGTGCCGCAGGCGATGACGTGCACCCGGTCGAAGCGGGTGAGGTCGAGGTCGAGCCCCAGCTCGACGTTCGCGCTTTCCTCGTGCAAGCGGCCGCCCAGGGTGTTTTCCAGCACCCAGGGCTGCTCGTAGATCTCCTTGAGCATGTAGTGGGGGTAGCCGCCCTTCTCGGCCGCCTCCACGTCCCAGTCCACCTCGCTGGCCTCGCGCGTCACCGGGTGGCCCTCGAGGTCCATCACCCGCACGCCGTCCTTACCCACGACGGCCATGTCGCCGTCGTGCAGGAAGATGACGCGGCGGGTGTAGGGGAGCAGCGCGGGCACGTCGGAGGCCACGAAGTTCTCGCCCTCGCCCAGCCCGATCACCAGCGGGCTGACGGTGCGGGCCACCACGAGTTCGTCGTGGTCCTTGTGGGCCACCACCAGCGCGTAGGCTCCTTCGGCCTCGGCGAGCGCCGCGCGCACCGCGGCTTCCAGGTCGCTGGCGTAGTGGCTTTCGATCAGGTGGGCCAGCACCTCGCTGTCGGTGTCGCTCTGGAAGACATGCCCTTCGGCGAGCAGCCGCTCCTTCAGCGGCAGGTAGTTTTCGATGATGCCGTTGTGAATAACGACCAGCGAGCCGTCCTCCACCGGGTGGGGATGGGCGTTGGCGTCGGTGGGGGGGCCGTGGGTGGCCCAGCGGGTGTGGCCGACGCCCAGGTGGCCCGAGAGGGGCTCGTCTTCCAGCACCTCCACCAGCCGCGCCAGCTTACCCGCCTTCTTGCGAACCTCCAGCTGCCCGTTCGTCTTGACGGCCACGCCGGCCGAGTCGTACCCGCGGTACTCGAGCCGCCTGAGCCCGTCGATCAACACGTCGGTGGCGTTTTTAAAGCCTACGTAGCCTACGATGCCGCACATGCGTCCTCCTAACCCAGCCGAAGCTGGGAACGTCTTCATGTGATGTTTTTCTCGCTCACGCAGTCGCGTGTCCGCTCGATTTTTCTGCACGTGCCCTGCCTCGGGTTGTCCCCGCCTCGCGGCGCGGGCTTTCCCCTTCGGCTTCCTTTTGGGTCGGGAGGGCCGGGCCGGCCCTGGTGGCATCCGCGGAACCGTTCGATCTTTCCCGGCGCTCTGCCGGTTATCCCCCGTGGGGGTCCACCACCTCGTAAAGTGCGTGCTGTACGCACTCCCTGCGCTCCCCGAAGACCTGCTGATCCACCCCCTTTCCGCGACCTGCCCGCATCGCCCCCAAAGTATACCGTCGGCGCGGCCGTGCATGAAGAAATTTCGCTTGACAGCGGCATGAGCGCGCCATTAGGATGCGTGTTGGATGCACCCCGTTACGGTCGTGTTTAACCCCGTTCGCGGGGTCACGGGTGAACGGGGGGCTCCCGCGCGGGCGACGCCTTGATTCGGGAGAGGAAACACGGCAACTCGCCCCGAGCCGTACACCTCCCGCGCGACATAGGCAAACACCTTAGGAGGTGTAGGTATGAAGAAAGCAGTCATTTTGTTGGCCGGTCTCCTGACCGTGCTCTCCATGGGCTTCGCCTCGGCGCAGTTCTCGGACGTACCCGCCGGGCACTGGGCCAAGGAAGCCGTGGAGAAGATCGCGGCCGAGGGGATCATCCTCGGGTTCCCCGACGGGACCTTCCGTGGTAACGAGAACCTGACCCGTTATCAGGCGGCGATGATCATCTACCGCCTGCTCCAGAAGCTGGAGCCGGGCCAGATGGGCGCGATGGACCAGGAAACCATCACCGCCCTCCGCAACGCGGTTCAGGAGCTCGCTGCCGAACTGGCTTCCCTGGGCGTACGCGTGAGCGCGCTCGAGGACAACGCCGCTTCCAAGAGCGACGTGGCCCGCCTCGAGAAAATGATCGCCGAGCTCAAGGGCATGCCCTCGGGTGAAGGCGCCAGCGGCGCCGCGCTCAAGGACCTCGCCGACCGCGTGGAAGCCGCGGCCATCGCCGCCGACACCGCGCTGGCTCAGGTGCAGGCCCTCGAGGGCAAGGTGGACGCCGTGGGCGCGCAGGCCTCGGCCAACGCCGACAGCATCAAGGCCCTCAACGAGCTGGCCGTGCTGCTCAACCAGGACGTCCTCAGCCTCCAGGACCGCGTGACCGCCCTGGAGAAGGCCTCGGGCATGACCGACCTCTCGGGCGTCGCCACCAAGGACGACGTGCAGTCGGTGCGTGACTACGTCACCGCCATCCGCGGCGACCTGGTCAACGTCTCGAACAAGGTCAGCGCCCTCGAAGCCAACGTGGGCGACCTGCAGGACCAGGTGAACGGCCTGAAGTTCTACCAGTTCACCGTCTCGGGCAGCATCTCGGGTGAGTACTCGGTCTTCCGCGTGCTCGACGGCGGCCTCGAAGACTTCGACGCCGACCGCCTCTTCGCCACCTCCTTCAGCACCGGTGAAGCGACCACCGACAAGGGCGACGTGGCGGCCAAGGAAGACCTGGGCCCCGGCTTCCAGCAGGAAGGCACCTGGAGCTCGAGCCTGACCCTGAAGCTGCTCTTCCCCAACGCCTACAAAGTCGACGCCGCGGGCCTGACGATCAAGGGCATCGAGATCGACGGCACCTGGGACGTCAGCGGCGGCAGCTACACCGGCACCACCGGCGGCTTCTGGGACGTCAGCGGCGTGCGCACCAGCTTCACCGTGGGCAACGACCCGCTGATGATCACCCTGGCGCGTCAGCCGAAGGCCCACTTCACCGAGTACGTCTTTGATAACGACTACTACAGCCGCGGCACCGGCTACGTCGTCGAGTACAAGGGCATCCTCGACATCACCGGCGTGTACGGTTCGACCGGCGACGCCGACACCGTCAACGGCGACAACCGCTACTACCGCGGCGTAATGGCCGGCAAGAGCTTCGAGAACTTCTCGATCGCCGCCTACGCCGTGCAGGAAGCCGCCGACGTCTACGGTCCCGCCTACTCGAACACCGTCTACGGTGGTCACGCCACCGCCAGCTTCGGCCCCCTCAGCCTCGAGGGCGAGTACGACATGAGCAACAACGGCACCCCCGCCAGCGTCATGTACTTCAAGGGCGGGCTGAACCTGGGCGACGGCAAGTTCAAGGCCAACGCCAACTACCGCGCCATCGACCCTGACTTCGCCGGCGTCTCCCAGGACGTGGACACCGCGGGCTACCAGAGCGAAGATTCCAGCGGCAACACCATCAACGGCGCCCCCTTCGGTGACGACCAGAAGGGCTACGGCTTCGACGCCGCGGCCGAGCTGGGCGCGTTCAGCGTCAGCGGTTACTACGACCACCAAACCGACTTCGCCGGCACCGCCACCTCGCAGGTCGACAAGTACGGCGCGGCGGCCGAGGCCAAGCTGAGCGTCATCACCCTCAAGGGCAACTACGACTACTACAACGCCGACGCCACCGACCCGACCAACGACGAGGTGACCTACGGCGGTAGCGCCGCCATCGGCCCGATGAAGGGCTTCACCCTCGAGGCCTTCTACAGCTTGGCCACCCTGGGCGGCGCGGCGGTGGACGGTCCGCTGCCCACCACCGAGGGCGAGTCGGCCTACGGTGCCAGCCTGAGCCACGACGGCGCCAGCGAGAACGCCCTGATCAGCGGCCTCAACCTGACGGCCAAGTACAAGGCGTACACCGTTAGCGGTAACACCGACATTCAGGTGTACGGCGACTTCGACGCCAAGTTCGGTGTCGTGGGCATCCACCCGATGTTCCGCTACCACATGCCCAACCCTGGGGACACCACCATCAAGTACGGTGCCCAGGTCAAGGTGGGCGAGCTCGGCGTGGTCTTCAAGCCGACCCTGATGGGTGACTTCGTCAGCCGCACCACCGGCACGACCTCGGAAATGAAGTACGGCGTGGGCCTCGAGCTCGGCGACTTCGTCTTCGGCTCGAGCCTCAAGGGCGGCTACGCCAGCTACACCGCGGCCAACGTCGCCAGCGTGCTGCTTGCCGACGCTCAGCTGCTCGATCCGTTCAACCCCGCCGACGACCGCGTCTGGTCCTCGACCGGCACCACGAACGGCAGCCTGACCGGCTACTTCTTCGAGTGGACCTACGAAGGCATGCAGTTCGCCTACATCGACGCCGTCGTCAACAACGGCGGCAACACCACCCACGGCCAGGCCTTCAAGGTCAGCTACTCCGTCGAGTTCTAATCCCGAACTCGTACGCCGAACCCCCGCCCGCAGGCGGGGGTTCTCATTTTGCGGTGCCATAATGGGGCCGATGAACCGGGTGCGGATCACGCTGTTGGTGTTGTTCGGGCTGCTGCTGGCTTCGCCGGTCGCGGCCGAGGAACCCCTCAGTTACGCCGAGCAGCTGATTCGCAGCGGCGAGTACGCCCTCGCCGAGATCGCGCTGGAGAAGCAGATCGCCGACCATCCCGTCGCCGCGGCGCGGCTGCTCAGCGACGTCTACCTGTTCGAGGGTGATCTGGATCGGGCCCAGCACTGGCTCGAGCGCGCCCGCGAGGCCGGCCTCGAAGACGCGGCCTACTACTGGCAGAAGGGCCGCATCGAGAGCGCCCGCGCCAACTGGCCCGCCGCCTGGGCGGCGTTGCGCAGCGCCGTCGCCCTGGCGCCCCGGCCCGAGTACGCCCTCCTCTGGGGCGCGGTCGGGCTGGCCCAGGGGGACGCGGAGCGCGCCCGGCTTGGTTTCGGGAAGGCCGAGCGCAGCGGCTCGGGGGCCAGCGCCCTTTTCCTCCAGGGTCTGACCCTGCTCTCCAGCTCGCCGGAGCAGGCCCTCGCCCTCCTCCGCCGCGCCCAGTTGGAGCTGGGGAGCGAGAGCCCGCTCAAGCCCCAGGCCATCTACTGGCAGGCGCGTGCGCTCGAGCGCCTGGGGCGGGTGAAGGAGGCCCGCAGCACGCTGCGCTTCCTGCTGCGCAGCTACCCCGGATACGGCCCGGCCCGCGACGAGCTGAACCGGCTGGGGCCGTAGCGCGACCATGCCCAAGACCGCAACCTCCCTGCACGCCGACCGCGCGCCCGCGCGGTTTCGCTACCGTGGCCCCGAACCCAAAGGCGACCAGCCGAAGGCCATCCGCCAGCTCGTCGAAGGCTTTGCCTCGGGGCTGCGCTACCAGACGCTGCTCGGCGCCACCGGCACCGGCAAGACGGTGACGATGGCCAAGGTGATCGAGGCCCTGGGCCGGCCCACGCTGGTCATGGCGCCCAACAAGGTGCTGGCCGCGCAGCTCGCCGCCGAGTTCCGCGAACTCTTCCCCGAGAACGCCGTCGAGTACTTCATCAGCTACTACGACTACTACCAGCCCGAGGCCTACGTTCCCGGCCGCGACCTCTTCATCGAAAAGGACGCCAGCATCAACCCCGAGATCGAGCGCCTGCGCCACTCCACCACCCAGAGCCTGCTCACCCGCCGCGACGTGATCGTGGTGGCCTCGGTGAGCGCCATCTACGGCCTGGGCAGCCCCGACGACTACTACGCCATGCACCTGGTGCTGCAGGTGGGCCAGACGGTGCGGCGCGAAGAGATCCTGGAGCGGCTGGTGGAGCTCTCCTACGACCGCAACGACATCGATCTGCAGCCGGGGCGCTTCCGCGCCAAGGGCGAGGTCATCGAGGTCTGGCCCGCCTACGGTACCGAGCCGGTGCGCATCGAGCTCTGGGGCGACGAGATCGACCGCATCCACAGCGTCCACCCCATCAGCGGCGAGCGCGGCGCCGAGCTGGAGACCCTGATGCTCATGCCGGCCACCCACTACGCCACCCCCGAGGAGCGGCTGCGGCCGGCCATGGAGGCCATCGAGGCCGAGCTGAAGGCGCGGGTGGCCGAGTTCGAGAAGGCGGGCAAGCTGCTCGAGGCCCAGCGCCTGCGCGAGCGCACCCTCTACGACCTGGAGCTGCTGCGCCTCATGGGCCACTGCCCCGGCATCGAAAACTACGCCCGCCACCTCTCCGGCCGCGCCCCCGGCGAGCCGCCGTACACGCTGCTCGACTACTTCCCCGACGACTTCGTGACCTTCATCGACGAGTCCCACGTCACCGTCCCCCAGATCCGCGGCATGTACAACGGCGACTACGCCCGCAAGAAGGTGCTCGTCGAATACGGTTTCCGCCTGCCTTCGGCGCTCGACAACCGCCCGCTGAAGCTGGACGAGTTCCTGGAGCGCACCGGTCAGATGGTCTTCGTCTCGGCCACGCCGGGCCCGGAGGAGCTGGCCATGTCGGGCCAGGTGGTCGAGCAGATCATCCGCCCCACCGGCCTCCTCGACCCGAAGGTGACCATCAAGCCCGCCGAAGGGCAGATGGAGGACCTGATGGCGGCGATCAAGGAACGGGCCGCGCGTAGCGAGCGGGTGCTGGTCACCGTGCTCACCAAGCGCATGGCCGAGGACCTGACGGCCTACCTGAGCGAACACGGACTCCGCGCCCGCTACATGCACCACGAGCTCGACGCCTTCGAACGTCAGGCGCTCTTGCGCGACCTGCGCCTGGGCCACTTCGACGTGCTCGTCGGCATCAACCTGCTGCGCGAGGGGCTCGACCTGCCCGAGGTGAGCCTGGTGGCCATCCTCGACGCCGACAAGACCGGTTTCCTGCGCAGCGAGCGCAGCCTCATCCAGACGATCGGCCGCGCGGCGCGCAACGCCGGCGGCGAGGTCTACCTCTACGCCGAGGAGGTCTCGGAGGCGATGAAGGCCGCGGTCGAGGAGACGAACCGCCGGCGCGCGGTTCAGGAGGCCTACAACCGCGAGCACGGCATCACCCCCCGCACCATCGACAAGAGCGTGCGGCGCATGGTCAAGCCCGAGGACTTCGAAGAAGCCCCCGAGCTGGCGGCGGCGGTGGACGAAGAAGAGCTGAAGCGGCAGATCGCCGACCTGGAGCTGGCCATGTGGTCGGCCTCGCAGGACCTCGACTTCGAGCGGGCCGCCGAGCTGCGCGACCAGCTCCGCGCCCTGGAGGCGCAGCTGAAGGGCGTGGCCCTGCCCCAGGCCTCGCCGCCGAGCCGCAAGAAGCGCCGTCGCCGTCGGTAGCGGTCGCGAACACGGCCCGCAGCGCATTCGGACGGGGTGCGGACGACCGCCCGCCCGGTCCTTGCGCGCAGCTACAGCAAGATCCCCGATCCCGGCGCTTTGCGCCTCGTCGGGGATGACGACATGAGGGTGTGGGGTGTAGGGGGTGGGGTGTAGGGGGCGAGGGAAACGAAGAGGACGCGAAGCATGGTTCTTCGCGACTTAGGGATGGCGAAGAAAACAACCGGCGGCTTCGCTCGCTACCCGCTGCGCCCTATTCCTTCTCTTTCGAGCTCTCCACCACGCGCTACGTACCGCAGTCATCCGTCATTCCGGACGAGCGGGCCGTCTGGCCCGCGAGAGCCGGAATCTTAACGTGGACGAGGAGCCGGTTGCTCGAAATAAGGATGGTGACGACGGCGCGTTGGTTCGTTTGGTCTGCGCTACCGCTGCAAGATCCCCGATCCAGGCGCTCCGCGCTGCGTCGGGGATGACGGAGAACGGCGGTACGTAGTGCGTGGTGAACAGGTTTCAGGATGTGGGATGTGGGAAATGAGAAGTGGGAAAATGAGAAGTGGGATGTGTAGGCCACGAGCCACAGGCTACAAGCCACCCACCGTCTTTCCCGGTTCCCCGGGCGAGGCCGGCCCTGCCGGCCAAGACCCGGGGGCCCATGCAGCGGGTGGCGCCGAAGGTAGGATTACCGTCGACAGGCCAACCACAGGTCACGAGCTACAAACTACAGGCCACGGGCATACTCGCTGACTTCCCCTCCGGGGGAGGTAGCCGGAGGCCGGAGGGGGGGTTGTTGGATGGGATGTGGGGTGTAGGAGGTAGGTGTGCCGCGGATCAGCGCCGGACGTCTGGCTCATGTAACGCCCCGACCCCCACCCCGGCCCTCCCCCGAGGGGAGGGCCCTTCTTGGTTGTTGCAGGCCGTGAACCCTAGGCTGTGGGCCACAGGCTACGGGCTGCTTTCCAAACCCCCATCCCCCGGTCCTTCCCGGGTGGAGAAAAGCGTGCCGCTGCCGGTGAGGCGGCCCTTCGTCCCCGTCCGCTTGCGGGAAGGGAGAAAACCGCCCGCCCGGCCGCGAGCGCCGGGTTGCCGGTCCATGCGTGGACCCGGCGCCGCGTCTCCGGGGTGACGCCCCCGTGGCCCTGGTCCGTGAGCGCAAAACCCCCGGCCGCGCGGCCGGGGGCGGGGAGTCCGCGGGGGACGGTCAGGCCAGCAGGATGGGGCGTTCCAGGTAGAAGGCCACGCGCTCGAGAAAGCGGGTGCGGTCGGTGGGTAGCTCGCCGCTGATCGAGAGCAGCCCCAGGCCTTCGGGCAGGCCGGCACGGCCCAGGGTGAGGAGCACCTGGCCGGGGAGGATCACCTCGGCGTAGGGGGTTTCGCTCAGGTCCAGGACGACCAGCCCCTCGCCCCCTTCTTCGGCGGCGAGCAGCTGGTCGAAGAGGTCGCGCAGGCCCAGCGCCGGCTGCACGGCCAGGGTCCGTGCGGCTTCGCCCTCGAAGCGGCCCAGCACCGGGCGCATGGGCACCTCCAGCTCCGCCAGCGCGCGGTCGGCGGCCCGGAAGAGCAGCAGCTCCAGCGGCACCTCGCGCCGCCAGGCGGCCGAAAGGTCGGCGCGCGCGCGTTCGGCGGCGGCCAGGTCGACGGCGCGGCGGAACGCCGGCGGGAAGACGACGGCCGGCTCGGGGGCCGCTTCCTCCTCCACGTCTGCGGCGAAGGCCGCCTCGCCCGCGGCCGGTTCGGTCGGGGGGAGCGGTGCGGCGGGGGCTTCGGGCGCGGCCGGCTCGGTCGTGGCTTCGGGCTCGGCTGACTCCGGTTCGGCTGCCACCGGTTCGGGGGCCTGCGGCTCCGGCTCGGCCACCTCCGGCTCCGGCGTTTCGGCGAAAGCCTCCTCGGGCTCCAGCGGCCACGCGGCCTCGGCCGTTTCCTCCTCCAGGGGCTCGGCCTCGGCGAAGGCCCCGGCGCTCTCCGCTTCTTCCGTAGCGGCGGCCGTCTCCTCGGGGGCGGGTTCGGCAAACTCGACGCCCTCGAAGGCCTCGGGTTCGGCGGGTTCTTCTTCCACCGCGGCGGCCTCTTCTGCGGCGGCGGGTTCGGGCTCGGGGGCCTCCCACTCGAAGGCGGGTTCCTCAGCGGCCTCGACCGGCTCCTCCCACCCCGGAGCTTCCGCGGGGGGCGCGGCCTCCTCGGGTTCGGGTTCGAGCCAGGGCGAGGCTTCCTCGGGCTCGGGCTCGACCACGGTCCAGCCCTCATCGTCCAGGCCGGAGGCGGGTGCGGCCTCGGGCCCGGGCGCGGGGGCGGGTACGGCCTCCGCGACCTCCTCCTCGAAGTCGACCTCGAAGAAGGTCTCCTCTTCGACGAAGACCTCTTCCGCGGTCGGCGCCGCTTCGACCGGCGCCGGGGGTTCGATGGGGGTTTCAGGGACGAGGTCGCCGATGTCCACGCCCTCGCGCGCCAGCACCTCCTGGACCTGGCTGATGTCGGGAACGGCCTCCGGAGGAGCCGCGTCGCTCGGTTCGGGGGGGAGCTCCACTTCGCCGGCCATCACCTTGGCGAGGAAGGCCAGAATGTCGCGCTCCACAATGGTCCCGTCGGGGCCCGTGCCCTCGAGGTTGTGCCAGTCGATGCCGTTTTCTTCGGCGAGCCGCCTGGCCAGGGGTGTAATCTTCGGTTCCGTCATCTCGGATCTCCCTATGTTCCCCCTATCATAGCCCAGTTCTAGCCGCGCGCGCCTGCAGCACGTACCCTGGGGTATGGAACGCGAACTGGCCCGCCTGATCCTGGACTACAGCCGGCCGGTCGAGGCCGGCGAGACGCTGCTGGTCCAGGCCGAGATGGAAGCCTGGCCCCTGCTGCGGGAGCTGCACCGCGAGGCCCTCGTGCGCGGCGCCTACCCGCTGCTACGGATGGCCTACCCCGGGGAGGATGCGGAGTTTCTCGAGCGCGCCGGAGCGTGGCTGGAACGGGTGCCCGAGGTGGAGCGGGCGCTCGTGGCCGCCAGCGACGCCTTCGTGCGCGTCCTCGCCCCCTCCGATCCCTTCGCCGCCTCCGGCATCGACGGCGAGCGGTTGGCGCGCCACCGCAGGGCCTGGGGCGTGCTGCGGCCCCCGCACGGGCGCCGTACGCTCACGCTCTGGCCCACGGCCGGGCTGGCGGCCATGGCCGGGATGAGCCAGCCGGCCTACCGCCGCCTCGTTCGCAGCGCCTTCTTCCTCGACCGCCCCGATCCCGCGGCCGCCTGGCGGGCGCTCTCGAAGGCGCAGGCCCGCCTGATCCGGCGGCTCGAGGGCGTGCGCGAACTGCGGATCCAGGCCGCGGGCACCGACCTGCGGATGCGGGTGGAGGGGCGCCGCTGGGTCAACTCCGACGGGCGCAGCAACTTTCCCAGCGGCGAGGTTTACACCGCGCCGCTCGAGGACAGCGTGAATGGGGAGGTGCGCTTCGACCTTCCCATCCTCGCCGGCGGCCGCTGGGTGCGCGGCGTGCGCCTGGTCTTCGAGGCGGGCCGGGTCGTCGAGGCCTCGGCCGAAGAGGGGGACGCCTACCTCCAGGCCCTGCTCGCCACCGACGCCGGCGCGCGTGGCGTGGGCGAGCTGGGCATCGGCACGAACTTCGGCCTGGAGCGGGGCACCGGGCTGGTGCTGCTGGACGAGAAGATTGGGGGTACGGTGCACCTGGCGTTGGGCCAGGCCTACGCCGCGACCGGAGGAACCAACCGCTCGGCCGTCCATCGGGACCTGATCGTCGACCTGCGCCGCGGCGGGGTGCTGACCGCGGACGGGGAGGTCGTCCAGGAGAACGGCCGGTTCAACGAAGACTGGTTCGTTTGGCCGGGGTGACGCGCCGCGCGCCCAGGTAGACCTTGCGGTACCAGGGGGCGCTGAACCGCTCGATCATCACCCGGTTCTTGACGCTGTTGGCGTGGATGAAGCGGTCGTTCCCCAGGTAGATGCCCACGTGGTCCACGCCGCGGCCGCCGAAGCTGAAGAAGACGAGGTCGCCGGGCTGGAGGTCGCGGACGGGCTCGAGCCGGGCCCAGAGGTCGCGCGTGGAGCGGGGCAGGGCGACGCCCAGCTCGCCGTAGACGCGGCCCACGTAGCCCGAGCAGTCGAAGGCGTCGGGTCCGGTGGCCCCCCAGCGGTAGGAGGCGCCCAGGTAGGCCGAGGCGATGCGCTCGAGCCGCGAGGTGTCGACCGCGGGGGCCGGCGCGGGCTGCGGGGGGGCGGGGGCCGCGGCCGCGGGCGCGGGGGGAACCCAGAGCTCCTGCCCCACGGCCAACGCGTCGCTCTGCAGGCCGTTGAGGCGTTTCAGGGTGGCCACGTCGGTGCCGTAGCGCCGGGCGATGCGCCACAGCGTCTCGCCCTTCGCCACCCTGTGGCGTTCGGGCAGGCGCAGCTCGGTCCCGGCCTTCAGGCCGCCCGCCGCCTCGGGGTTGAGCAGCAGCAGCACGGTGAGGTCGACGTCGTGGCTCACGGCGATGCGCCATAGGGTGTCACCGGGCTGGACCCGGTAGCTTCCGGCCAGCGCGCCGCCCAGAACGAGCAAGACCCCCAAGGCGAACGTTTTCACCTTAGGGGTCAGTATAGCGCGATTCAGGCGGCTTCTTCGGTCAGGGGCACCTCGGGGTCGGCCCAGGCGATGAGCGGGCGCAGCGAGAGCGGCGCGATGATCGTGGTGACCACGACCATGAAGATCACGATCGCGAACTCCTTTTCGTCGACCGCCCCGGCCGAGAGCCCGATCGAGGCCACGATCAGCCCCACCTCGCCGCGCGGCACCATGCCCACGCCCACCACCAGCGCCTGCCGGAGGCCCTGGGAGAGGGCGCCGAACATGGAGACCAACTTGCCGGCGATCGCGATCAGGCTGATGACCACACCGGCGATCAGCACCTCGCGGCTGGTCAGCGCCGCCAGGTCGAGCTGCACCCCCATGTAGGCGAAGAAGATGGGCGCCAGGAACGACTCGATGGCGTGGATCGGCGGCTCCAGCTCGTGTTCCTCGCGCAGCTCCGCCATCACCATGCCCGCCATGAAGGCCCCCACGATGGGCGCCAGCCCGATGAACGAGGCCAGCGTGGCCATGCCCATGCCGAAGGCGATGGCCACCCCCAGGGGCGACTGGAAGGGCAGGCGCTCGAGCGGGATGCGGCGGACGAAGGGCACCAGGGCCATGGCCGCGCCCACGAAGGCGAAGGAGATGAGCACCAGGCGCACGATGCCGGCGGTCTCGACCGCGCCGGTGGTGGCGATGCCCGAGACGATGGCCAGCACGATCAGCCCCTCGATGTCGTCGATCACCGCCGCGCCCAGGATGATGCGGCTGTAGGGGCGCGAGAGCACCTCGAGCTCCTGCATCACCCGCGCGGTGATGCCCACGCTGGTGGCCACCAAAGCGGCCCCCAGAAAGAGCGAGGCCACCTGGTTGAAGCCGATGTAGAGGCCGAAGTAGTAGCCGCCGAAGAAGGGCAGGATCGCCCCCACCACCGCGACGATGAAGGCCTCCTTGCCCACCTTGAGGATGTCGTGCATCCGCGTTTCCAGGCCGACCATGAAGAGCAGGAAGATGGCCCCCAGCTCGGCGATGAACTCGAGCAGGCTGCCCTCGACGACCCAGCCCAGCAGCGCCGGCCCCACGATCACGCCGGCCAGCAGCTCGCCGATGACCACCGGCTGCTTGATCTTCTGGAAGATCCAGCCCACCACCTGGGTGGCCAGGACCAGGATGAAGATCTCGAAGAGGTGCGAGGAGAGCGCTTTTTCTGCCGCCTCGGCCTGGGCAATTCCGCCCTCGGTCACCTGCCCGACGAGGGGTACGAAGAACGGGTTCATCGTCTACTTTCTCCCCATCAGCAGCATGAGCAGGTCGCCGCGGGTGATGATGCCGACGAGGCGCCCCTCTTCGTCGACGACGGGCATGCGGCGGTAGAGGTTTTCGATCAGCTTGTCGAGCACGACGCGCAGCGGGTCGCCGGGCTTCAGCACCGGCACCTCGGTGCGCATCACCTCCTCGACGCGTTTTTCCTGGTAGATCTGCACGAAGTCGTGGATCGAGTGCTCGTCCACCCACTTGTCGAAGAGCTGCAGCGCGATCACGTCCGGGGCGCCCGGAATGTTCTCCGGTTTGGGTAGCAGGTCGTCCATCTCCAGGACGCCCAGGTACGTGCCCGCTTCGTCCACCACCGGGAGCCCCCCGTAGTGGTGGGCCGACATCCGCTCGGCCGCCACCCAGAGGGTCTCGCCCTTCGTGGCGGTGAGGGGGTTTGCGGTCATAATGTCCACGGCTTTCATAGCCCCTTCACTATAACGTTTGCCCTCGGGCGCGTTGGCCCCGGGACGGGCGGTGGAGTAGAATGAGGTGTTCAGCAGAGCGTCGTGCAGAGGGGAGGAGGCCATGGCCGAAACCGTACCCCGCAGCGACCGGCTGCAAGAGGCGGCCCGCAGGCTCGTCGAACGTCTGTTCGAGGGCGAACGGCCCTTCGGCGTGAAGTTCTGGGACGGGACGTACCTGCCGCCGAGCCGGGGCGCGAGCGCGCGCGCCGACGTTGTGCTGCGGCGCCCCGAGGTGCTGGCGCGGCTGCTCGACCCGCCGCTGGATCTGGCGTTGGGGGAGGCCTACCTCGAGGGTTCCCTTGACGTCGAGGGCGACCTGGAAGCGTTGCTGGAGGCGCTCGAGCGGCACGCTGCGCGCTTGAGCCCGCGCCACTGGATCGGCCTCCTGCGCGAGGTGCGGGGGCTGCGCGCGGGGCTGCGCGATCTGGGGCTGGCCGCGCGCCTGCGCGGGCGCACCCACTCCAAGCCGCGCGACCGGGCGGCGATCCGGCACCACTACGACGTGTCCAACGCCTTCTACCGCCTCTGGCTGGACCGCCGCATGGTCTACTCCTGCGCCTACTTCCCCGAGGGCGACGAGGACCTGGACGCCGCGCAGGAGAAGAAGCTCGAGCACATCGCGCGAAAGTTGCGGCTGGCCCCGGGCGAGCGCCTGCTCGACATCGGCGCCGGCTGGGGCGGGCTCGTCCTCTTCGCCGCCGAGCGCTACGGCGTGCAGGCGGTCGGGGTCACCGTGGCCGAGCAGCAGGTGCGCTTCGTCCGCGAGCAGGTCCGCCGGCTGGGGCTGGAGGACCGGGTGGAGGTGCGCCCCGAAGACTACCGCGAGGTGCGCGGCCGCTTCGACAAGATCGCCTCGGTGGGGATGGCCGAACACGTCGGCCGCGAGAACCTGCCCGAGTACTTCCGCCTCGCCTACGCCAACCTGGAGCCCGGCGGGTTGATGCTGCACCACGTGATCACCCGCGGCCCGGTGCCCGGCCGTTTTTCGGGCGAGCTGGCCTCGGGCGAGTTCCTGCGCCGCTACGTCTTCCCCGACGGAGAGATCCTGCCGCTCTGGACGCATCTCCAGGCCGCCGGAGAGGCGGGGTTCGAGGTGCGCGATGTGGAAGACTGGCGCGAGCACTACGCCGCCACCCTGCGCCGCTGGGTGGCGCGCCTGAACGAGCGCTTCGACGAGGCGGTTCGCGAGGTGGGCGAGCCGCGGGCGCGGCTGTGGCGGCTCTACATGAGCGTATCCGCCTACCAGTTCGCTGCCGGTCACCTGGCCGTGCACCAGGTGCTGCTGGCCAAGCCCGACGAACGGGGGCGGGTGGAGCTGCCCCGTTCGCGCGCCTGGATCTACACCCCGTAGCTCCCTCCAGGACGCGTTGTCAAAGCCCGCGCGATTTGATATAGTAGCCCTTGCCTGGCGCCGCGGTCCGCGGTAGCTCAGCTGGTAGAGCGGTCGGCTGTTAACCGATTGGTCGCAGGTTCGAGTCCTGCCCGCGGAGCCAGAAAACGCCCGCCCCCGCAAGGGGGCGGGTCTTCGCTAGGGCGCGCCGAAGCGCCGCAGCAGGGCGAGGGTGCCCGCGTACGCCAGCGCCGTGAGGACGAGGCCCAGGCCCAGCGCCGCGAAGAACTGCACCCCCGCGCGCAGCAGCCAGGGCAGCGCCAGAAAGAGCGCCAGCGAGGGCAGCACCAGCCAGAAGACGTCCTGCGCAAAGGTGGCGATGCGCTCGGCGTCGCGGGTCTCCAGGTAGAGCCAGACCATGGCCAGCACCGAGACGAGCGGCACCGAGGCGAGCAGCGCCCCCAGCAGGGAGCTGCGCTTGGCGATCTCCGTGACGAGCACGATGAGCAGGGCGCTGACGATCAGCTTGACCAGGTAGGGCACGGCGGGACCTCTGCACCAGGCTACCCCAAGGCGGCAGCCCCCGGCCGTGGCCGGGGACCGCAGTGCAGGGCCGTGGTTACGGCCGCTCCATCCAGAAGTCGTAGCTGCCCGAGCCGCTGTAAGACTCGATGCGCCAGACGTAGTAGCCGGCGCCGCCCTGGTAGGTCACCTGTTCGCTCGAGGTGTAGCTGAGCGAGCTGGCCACGGTGCGCCAGCCCCAGCCGGTCCACTTCCAGAGCTTGAGGTCGAAGTCGGTGCCGGCCGCGCCCTCGAGCCAGCCCTTGTGCACGCCGGCCGGCGCGTAGAAGTAGCTGCCGTTCGGCTGGTAGTCGTAGTCGCCGGAGCCGGTCAGGGTACCGCTGTAGTACTCGCAGCCGGTGCAGGGCGCGGTGCTGCCGCCGCCCCCGCCGCCGCCTCCGCCGGTCTCGGGGGTGAGGCCGCTGAAGAGCAGCAGGTTGGGCGAGCCGGCGACGTCGCTGATGCGGCCGGCGCTGGCCGAGTCGAGGATCGCCTGCTTGACCGTGCTGGGCGCCGCGGTGGGATCGGTTTCCAGGTAGAGCGCGGCCACGCCGGTCACGTGGGGGGTGGCCATCGAGGTGCCGCTGATCGTGTTGGTGGCGGTGTCCGAGGTGTTCCAGGCGGAGGTGATGGAGACGCCCGGGGCGAAGAGGTCGACGCAGGAGCCGAAGTTCGAGAAGGAGGCGCGCACGTCGCTCGAGTCGCTGGCGGCCACGGTGAGGGCTTCGGCCACCCGCGCGGGCGACTTGGTGCAGGCGTCGGTGTTCTCGTTGCCGGCGGCGACCGCGAAGGTCACGCCCGAGGCGATGGCGTTGCTCACGGCGTCGTCCAGCGACTGGCTGGCCGAGCCGCCCAGGCTCATGTTGGCCACGGCCGGGCTCTGGTGGTTGGCCGCCACCCAGTCCACCCCGGCGATGACGCCGGAGGTGGTGCCCGAACCGTTCGAGTCGAGCACCCGCACCGGGTGCAGCGTCACCGACTTGGCCACGCCGTAGGTGCTGCCGCCCACGGTGCCGGCCACGTGGGTGCCGTGGCCGTTGCCGTCCTCGACGCCGAGGCCGTCGCTGATCGCGGTGTAGCCGCCTCCGATACGGCCCGCGAACTCCTGGTGGGTGGTGCGGATGCCGGTGTCGATGATGTAGGCGTGCACCCCGCTACCGGTCGCGCTGTAGGTGTAGCTGCCGTCGAGGGGGAGGTCGCGCTGGTCGATGCGGTCGAGCCCCCAGGTGGCGTTCGTCTGGGTCGCGGAGAGGGTGATCCGCTGGTCCGCCTCGATGTAGGCCACCCGCGGGTCACGCGCGAGCTTGACGAGCGCAGCGTCGCTCAGTACGGCCGCGAAGCCGGGAAGCGCAGTCGAGTATACGTAAAGCAGTTGAACGTCTTGATCCGATACCCCGAGTCCCGATACGTTGCCCGATTGGAGTTGCTGCAATACCGGCGCGGCGGCGCCTTTCTTGAAGACCACAATGTACTGCCCCGGAATCGCGGCTTCGGCGTTCTGCCCGTAGATGGGGGCGACCGTTTCGGCGCCGACGGAGAGATCAGGACCGCTCGCCTGGTTCTGGGGCGTCGAACACGCCGCCAGGACCCCTAAAGACAACGCAAGAGCCAAAAGCCACGTTCTAAGGTTCATACCGTCTCCTTTCCTTGTAACCAACCCGTTGGTTTGGGGTGGTGGTCCCAGTCTAAGGAGCGCCGCCGCCGCTTGTCAATTCTCGTAGGGCGTACGTCCTGGCAAAGGACGCCGCCCGGTGTTCGAGCGCCCCCCGGTCCCAACCCGCCCCCTGCGGGCGGGCGGCGTCGGCCTGGTCGCGGCGGATGTCGAGGCCGTAGAGGTCGTGGAACCGGCGGTAGACGTCGTGCTCGCGGCCCGAGTCCACCAGCGGCGAGTCGGCGCGGGGGCAGCGGTCGCCCCTGGGGGGCCTCAAGCCGCCCCGCGACGCCTGCCGACGGGGCGGTTTCGTAGAGGCAGGCCCAGGAACGCCCGCAGCCGCTAAACCCAAAGAAAGCCCCGCCGCGAAAGCGCGGCGGGGCGAGGGGGCGGGGCCGCCTAGTTCAGGTCTTCGCCCCAGGCCTCTTCGAAGACGACGCGGGTCTCGCTCACGGTGATCTCCAGCGCCTGCGCCACCTCTTCGGCGAGCAGGTTGATGGCGCGGCGGAAGGCCTGACGGTCCAGGTCGGGCAGGCCGCGCTCGGCGTCCCAGCGGCGCAGCTGGCCGGCCAGGATGGCGATGCGGTGGGGGTTGCCCTCGGAGAGGATCTCGGTGACCCGGCGGTGGCGCGCGGCCCACTGCTTGGGCAGCGGCAGCTGGCCGTGCTTGAGGTGCTCGAGGATCTGGGGCACCTCGTCCCGCGTCAGCGCGGGCCTGAGGCCCACCTGCTGGGGCGACTCGACCGGCACGAACGCCTTGGAACGCGAACCGGGGAACTCGACCTGATAGTAGGAGCGGCCGATGCCGGCCACGGTCCGCTGGGCGATGCCGGCCACGACGCCCACGCCGTAGGGGGGCAGCACTACCTTGTCTCCGGGACGGTACTCTTTCACGCGCAAACTCCTTTCATGAAGACCTCGGCGAGCTGCTGGATGTAGGGCTCGCGAGGAAAGTCGAGCTGGGGGCTGCAACCGAAGGCGGCCAGCGCGGCGGCGGTGAGCTCGACGTCCAGGTCGGGCCGCAGCTCTCCGCTGGCGACGCCGCTGGCGACGAAGCGCTCGAGGATCCCCTGGTAATGCTGGTGCAGGCCGGTCAGCCAGGCCTTCTGCCCCTTGGGGTTGGCCTCGCGCGCGACCGCGGCCCAGAGGCCGCGCCACTCGTCGACGAAGGCGAGCCGGCGTGCGAGCAGCCGCTCCAGCCGCTCGCGGAAGGGCCGCTCGGACGCGGTGATCTCGGCGGCGTCGGCGTAGAAGCGCTGCGTGTGGTATTCCACCAGCGCCTTGAGCAGGTCCTGCTTGTCCTCGAAGTAGAGGTAGACCGTACCCTTGCCCACCTCGGCCTGCCTGGCCACCTCCTCGACCTTGAGCCCGGACAGACCCCGTTCGCGGAGCACCCGGATCGTGGCCTCGAGGATGATGTCGCGCTTGTTGGGGACGCTCCGGGCTTCGGTGGTCACGTACTTCACTCTAGCATAGGTACACGGTTTATGCATGAGAAATCGGTGTTAAGCCGTATAAATATACACTATTTACTGCATTATACGGTTGGGCTAGAATGGGGGACAGGAGGCCGACGATGCGCAGAAGCGGATGGTTCGCGTTGCTGGGGCATGCGGATCCTCTGCGGGGCGAGACCCGGGCCGTCGAGGAGCGGCTCCTGGAGATGGCCGGGGGCGTCGTGCTCTTCGTGACGCCCAAGGCCATGCTGCCGCTCGTCGAGGCCTGGCGCGAGATCTTTCACACCCACGGAGCCCGGCACACCGGGGTGCTGGCGCTGTCGCGGCGCGAGCAGGCCATGGACGCCCGCATCGCCGGGCAGGTGACCGAGGCCCCGCTGGTGTTGCTGGTCGACGAGCAGGGCGAGCGCCTGCTGGAGCTGATCACGGGGACGCGGCTGGTGAACGCGCTGGCGCAGGTGCACCTGCGCGGGGGCGTGGTGGCGGCGGCGCTCGAGGCCTCGCCGTTGCTGGGCAGCGCCGTGCCGCTGGGCCGCGGCGAAACGCCCGCGGTGCGCTACGGGCTGGGCCTGCTGCCGGGCCTCGCCGTCCAGGAGGCCTTCGAGGGCGCCGGGGCCTTCCACCGGCTCAGCGAGGTCGTGATCGGCCGGCCCGACCTGCTCGGCGTGGGGCTCGAGCGCGGGGCGGCGGTCGTCGTCGGTCCCGAGGGGCGGGCCGAGGTGGTGGCCGGCCGCGTGGCGCTTTTGGACGCCTCGGGAGCGCGCTCAAGCCCGGCGGCGGTGCACGGGCTGCGGGTCGACGTGCTGGCCGCGCCCGCCCGCTTCGAGGTGCCCCTCTTTCCGGAGTAAGCTGGGGGCGTGAACGCCACCCTTACGGCCGTCGAAGGGCTGCGGGTCGGCCACTGGAGCGACCCGGCCGCCCGCACCGGCGTGACCGTGATCCTCTGCCCCGACGAGGGTTGCGTGGCCTCCGCGAGCTTCGCCGGGCCCTCGCCCGGCACCCGCGAGGCGGCGCTGCTCGCTCCCGATAAGCGGGTCGAGCGGGTGCACGCCCTCGTCTTCACCGGCGGCTCCGCCTTCGGGCTGGCCGCGGCCGACGGCGTGGTGCGCTTCCTCCACGAGCGCGGCGTGGGCCACCCCACGCGCATGGGGCCGGTGCCCATCGTCCCCGCTGCGGTGATCTACGACCTGCTGGTGGGCGAGCCGGCCTGGCCGGGCCCCCGGGAGGGCTACGCCGCCGCCGCGGCCGCGAGCGCCGACCCGGTGACTGCAGGGGCCGTGGGGGTCGGAGCGGGGGCGACGGCGGGCAAGTACCGCGCGCCCGTGCCCACGGGGCTGGGCAGCGCGCTGGCGCGCTGGCGGGACCTGAGCGTGGGGGCGCTGGCCGTGGTCAACCCCGTGGGCGACGTCTACGCCCCCGACGGCCGCCTGCTCGCCGGGCACGGGGACCGCGAGGCCTGGATGCGCGCGGAGCCGCGCCCCGGCGAACACACCACCCTGGTGGCCCTGGCCACCGCCGCCCCGCTCGACAAGCGCGAGGCGCGGATGCTCGCCGGGGCGGGGCAGGCGGCGCTGGGCCGGGTGATCCGCCCTTCGCACACCCCCTGGGACGGCGACGCCGTCTTCGTGCTCAGCACCGGCCGCGGCGCGGCCGCGCCGCTGGCGGCGCTTTCGGCGCTGGTGCAGGAGGCCGTCTGCGCCGCGGTGACGGCGGCCGCGGGTTAGTCGGGCGCGCCGTCCGGGCCTGCCTCCCGGGCGATGTCCGCGAGCCGCGGTTCCAGCTCCGGGCGCAGCGCCTCGAGCCGCGCCCGACGCGCCTCCCCGTCGGGCTCGAGCTCCACGAGCACGTCGGCGTCGAAGTCCTGCGGCCGTCCCCACTCGATCAGGGTGAGCCGCGTGCCCGCCATGGCGTCCTCGAGCCCCAGGTCCCACAGCTGGCGGGGGTCGGGCAGGCGGTAGACGTCGACGTGCAGCAGCGTTCCCGCGGGTGTGGGGTAGGTGTGCATCAGGGTGTAGGTGGGGCTGGTGACCCGGCCCCGAAAACCCAGCGCCTGGGCCAGGTGGCGGACGAGCGTCGTCTTGCCCGCGCCCATGGGCCCGGAAAGCAGCACCACCGCGCCGGGCGGCAGCCGCCGGGCGAGTGCGCGCGCCAGGCGGGCGGTGGCGTCCTCGTCGTGCAGCCGGATCAAGGCGTGGCGGAAAGGCTCCGGTGGATCAGGGTGACGAGCCGGGAGAGCTGCGCCTTCTCGGCGAGAATGACCAGGTGGCGCCCCTGGTAGGGCGCCAACAGGAAGGCGTGGCCGGGCAGGGTGAGGACCGCCAGCCGCAGCTGCTGCGCGCCAACCTCCTGGCGCAGGTGGCCGAGCTCGGTGAGCAGGTCGCGCACCCGCTCGGTGCCCAGCTCGGCCGGGGGGTTTTCCTCGAGCCAGCCCACCCAGGCCACCCCGCGCATGCGGAAGGGCGCGAGCGCGTCCGCGGCCGCCGCGCCCTCGGCGGGGGAAGCCGGTTCGGGCTCGGCCTCGGGGGTTTCGGGTTCGGCGGGGGCCTCGAAGACGCCCAGCAGGTCGTCCAGGTCGGCGCCCGAGAGCTGCTCGGCCACCTCCTTGGCAGCGGCGTACTCCTGCTCCAGCTGGGTGACCAGCTGCTCCGCCTCGCCCAGCGAGCGTTCCATCTCGGCGAGGCCGCTCGTGCCCAGGCGCTCGATGCGCCGCGCCCCCTTCTCGAGGAAGTCGAGCAGCGTCAGCGCCCGGTAGGCGGTCTCGCCGCCCACGGCCCGGGCGGCCTCGAAGCGCTCCCGCAGCGTGCGGTAGCGGCGGTCCAGCTCCTGGCGCCAAGCCTCGCGGCGTTCGAGCAGGGCGTGCAGCTGCTCCTTGAGGGGGGCGAGGTCGGGCAGCCCCTCCTCCAGGGCGGCCTCGGCCTGGGCGACGGCCTTGAGCAGCTCGTCGCCCCCCAGCTCCTTGAGTCGCTCGGCCGAGGCGCGCAGCGAACGCAGCTCCTGGCGGAGGTTCCCTTTGGCCTCGGCGATCTGCTGCTCGACCCGGGCTTCGAGCGCGGTCAGGTCGGGGAAGCGTCCGGCTTCGAGCTCGGCGCGGGCCCCGTCGACCTCGCCGGTGGCCAGCCCGAAGGCCTCAAGCCGCGCCGCCAGCTCGTCCAGGCGCGCCTGCGTCAGCCGCCGCGCCTCCGCCGCCAGTGCGGCCACCTCCTCCTCTTCGCTGGCGGCCGCCTCTTCCTCGAGGCGCAGCCGCAGGCTGTCGCGGGTGCGCCGCAGCGGCTCCAGGTCGGGCAGGGCGTCCAGCTCGGCCAGCAGCCGCGCCCGCAGGGCGCGGGCCGCCTCGCCCGCCTGCGCCAGCTGGCTGAGCAGCTCGGGGAGCTCGGCCTTGAGGCGGCCCAGAAGGGCCTCGTCGACATCGCCGGCCTCGAGCCCGGTTTCCAGCAGCGCCAGCCGCTCGCGGAAGCCCGCGAGCTCGGGCAGGTCGTCTTCGGGAAGGGCTTCGCGCGCGTGCTCGATCAGGCTGCGCGCCTCCTCGAGCAGGCGGTTCTGCCGCGCGCTCTCCTGCTTCTTGGCCGCGAGGGCCTCCTCCAGGGCCTTGACCTGGCGTTCCGCCTGCTCCAGGTCGCCCGGAAGCACGCCCATCTCGAGGCTTTCCTTGATCAGCTCCAGCTGGGTGCGGGCGCGCTGGCTGCCCAGCTCGGCGTCCTCGAGCTCGAGGCTGCGCAGCCGCTCGGAGAGCCACTCGTAACGCGCGCGCGCTTCGGCCACCGCGTCCTTGAAGGCCTCCTCCAGCGCCCGTTGCAGCCCGTCCAGCCGCTCGCCGGCGAGCTCGCCGGCCGCGAGCGTGGCCTCGACGGCCTCGAGCAGCGGCGCGACGGTCTCGGCCCCGAGCACCGCGGCGTACTGCTCCTTCAGCCGCTCCAGGCGGCGCCGCTCCTCGGCCAGGTCGATCTCGCGGATGCGGTCGGCCACCTCGGGCTCGAGGTTTCCGAAGTCGATGAGGATCTCGAACTCCTCGCCCTCGCCCGCGATCAGCTCGGGGACCTCCTCGTCCTCCAGCGCGATCACGCCCGCGTCGGCCGCG
>NZ_JACHEZ010000013.1 GCF_014201675.1 Oceanithermus desulfurans
GCTATGGCGCGCTATGGATTTTCCACCAGCTACAGCCCACAAGCCACGAGCCGCTTTCCAAACCCCCACCCCAGCCCTCCCCCAAGGGGAGGGAGGCTCTCCGATAACGACGAAGAACTTCAGGCCACCGGCCACAAGCTGCGCGCTACGAGCCGGTCCAGGCGGACACGTGGGTCCGCCTCTACTACGCCCCGCTCTTCTTCGCCCGGCCGTAGGCCATCCGCAGCTTGAACATCGCCCGCTTGTGCAGCCTGGCGGCCTCCTCTGCCGTCACCCCCAGGTTGGCCGCGGCCTGCTCGAGCGGCATCCCCTCGCCCTCGACCTGGACGACCAGCCGCCGCTCGGCCTCCTCGAGCCCGGCGGCAAAGGGCTGCAGGTCGGCCCAGGTGGCCTTGGGTCCGCTCTTCTTCTTCGCCGCGCTCTTCTTGCGGGTCTTCTTGCGCCCGCCCCCCTTGCCGCGCGGCGGGCGGTTCTTGAAGTTGGGGTAGGCGTAGTCCTCGCAGTCAGGGTTCGAGCACTTCAGGACCTCGCGCTTGCCCTTCTTGACCATGATCCAGCCGCACTTGGGGCAGGTCTGCTCGGTGGGCGGGTCGAAGACCAGGAAGTCGCACCCCTGCTTGTTGCAGCGCCAGTAGGGCTTGCCGCGGCGGCTCGTCTTCTGGACGATCTCCCCCTCCTTGCACTTGGGGCAGGTGATCCCGGTGGAGGGCGCCTCGTCGCGGGTGTAATCGCACTTCGGGTAGGCGCTGCAGGCGATGAAGGAGCCGTACCGCCCCCACTTGCGCACCAGCGGCGCACCGCACTTGGGGCAGTCCTCGCCGATCGGCTCGGCCTCCTTCTTTTCCTCCAGCGGCTCGGTGTAGCTGCACTCGGGGTAACCGGTGCAGCCTAAAAACTGCCCGTAGCGGCTCACCTTGATCTCCAGCGGCCGCCCGCAGACGGGGCAGGTCTTGCGCGGCACCCGCTCCAGCTCCTCGGTGAAGGGCTGGTAGAACTCGCGCACCACCTCGGGCCAGGGCTGCTTGCCCTCCTCCACCTCGTCGAGACGGTCCTCGACGCGAGCGGTGAACTCGTAGGCCACCACTTTGGGAAAATGTTCGACCAGGAACTCGACGACGCGCTTGCCCAGCTCGGTGGGCTTGAGCGCCCGGCCCTGGCGCTCCACGTAGGCGCGGCGCTCGAGGGTGTCGATCGTGGGGGCGTAGGTGGAGGGGCGCCCGATGCCCAGCTCCTCCATCTTCTTGACCAAGCTGGCGTCGGTGTAGCGCGGCGGGGGCTGGGTGAAGTGCTGCTCGGCGGCGAGCTCGACGAGTCGGGCCGAAGCCCCCTGAGCAACCTCGGGCAGGGGCGGCTCCTCGGTCTGGTCGCGGCCCCAGACCCGCAGGAAGCCGTCGAACTTGAGGATCGAGCCGGCGGCGCGGAAGGTGAAGCGGCCACCGGTCACGGTAATCACCGTCTGGTCGTAGACCGCCGAGGTCATCTGGCTGGCCACGAAGCGGCGCCAGATCAGATCGTAGAGCTTGAACTCCTCGTCCGAGAGGAAGGGCTTCACCTGCTCGGGGCGGCGGTTCACCGAGGTGGGGCGGATGGCCTCGTGCGCGTCCTGAACGTTCGACTTCTTACCCCGGTAGTGGTTGGGCTTGGACGGCAGGTATTCGGGACCGTAGGCCTTGGGGATGAAGCCGCGCGCCTCGGCGATCGCCTCGGGGGCGACGCGCACCGAGTCGGTGCGCATGTAGGTGATCAGGCCCACCGGCCCCTCGGGGCCCAGGTTGACGCCCTCGTAGAGGCGCTGGGCGACGCGCATGGTGCGGCCCGCGCCCCAGCCGAGGCGGCTCGAGGCCGCCTGCTGCAGCGTCGAGGTGGTGAAGGGGGGCAGCGCGTGGCGCTTCTTCTCCTTGCGCTCCACCGCGGCCACCTGCCAGGCGGGAACCTGCCTGACCTCGGCCTCCACCGCCCGCGCCTGCTCCTCGGAGGTGATGAGGAAGGCCTCCTTCTTCTTGTCGAGCACGCGCTTCCCGTCGATCTCGTAGAGCTCGGCGTCGAAGCGCGCCCCCGCCTCGAAGCGGCCGGTGAGGGTCCAGTACTCCTTCGGCACGAAGGCCTCGATCTCGGCCTCGCGCTCGGTCACGAGCCGCAGCGCCACCGACTGCACCCGGCCGGCCGAGAGCGCCCGCTGGCGGAACTGCGCCGAGAGGACGGGGCTGAGGTTGTAGCCCACGAGCCGGTCGAGCACCCGCCGCGCCTGCTGGGCGTCGACCAGGTTCTGATCGATGGGGGTGGGCTTCTTGACCGCCTCCTTGATCACCCGGGGGGTGATCTCGTGAAAGTGCACCCTCAGGGGCTGGTTCGGATCGAGGTCCAGAAGCCGGGCAACGTGCCAGCTGATGGCCTCGCCCTCGCGGTCGGGGTCGGTGGCGAGCAGCACCCGGCCCGCCTTCTGCGCCGCCTTCTTGAGGTCGCTGACGACCTTTTGCTTCTCCTTCTTGACCACGTACTTGGGCTCGAAGTCGCGCTCCAGGTCCACGCCCAGGTCGCGCTGCGGCAGGTCGGCCACGTGGCCGACGCTGGCCTTGACCTCGTAGTTCGAGCCCAGAATTTTCTTGATGGTCTTGGCCTTCGCGGGCGACTCGACCACGACCAGGGTCTTTCCCGACATGAGGCCCAGTATAAACACACCTGGTTAAGAGGATGAAAACCCCGCGCCGCGGCGCGGGGTTCGCGAAGCCGGAAAACCCTACTTCAGACCCAGCTTCTTCCAGTTCTCGAAGACCTGCTGGGGGCTCAGCTTGGTGGCGCGCAGCGCCTTCACCTCTTCGGCCGTAAGCGGCTTGAACCCCTCAGGCAGCAGCTTGTCGTTGCCCCAGGCGGTGAGGGCGTAGTTGAGCACCGCCGCCACGTCGGCGTCGGAAAGGTGGCCGTAGGGCGGCATGGCGCTGTTGTAGGTCTTCCCCTGGGCCACGATCGGACCCTGGACCCCGAAAAGGACCACCTGGATCAGGAACTGGCGACCGGCGTCGCCCTTGGCGACGATCAGCGGCAGCTCCTTGGCCAGCGGCGGGAAGGCCCCGGGAACCCCCTGGCCGTTGGCCTGGTGGCAGCCGGCGCACTGCGCGTAGACCTGCTCGCCGCTGGCCGCCAGGGCCAGCGCGCCGAGCGCGAGAACACCGATCAGAAACGCGATTTTTTTCATCATAGCTACCCCTCCTTCCGGCAAAGCCTTTTTGATTTTACTCCCCGGAGTGCGCGTTTTCGGTTCCGTTTCCGTTCAACCGGTGGCCGGGGAGGAGGAAGCCGGCCGAGACCACGAAGCGCAGCGCGTCCTCGACCTTGATGTCGAGCGGGATCAGCTCGTCCTCGGGCACGATGATCACGAACCCCGAGGCGGGCACCGGGCTGGTGGGCACGACGACGACGGTGTGCCCCGGGGGCAGGGGCTTGAAACGGTCCTCCACCTTCTGCACCACGAAGCAGAGCGCGTAGCTGCCCCGGCGCGGGTACTCCACCAGCGCCGCGCGCGAGAAGTGAACCTCGGGGCGGGTGAAGAAGTTGGTGGAGATCTGCTTGACCGCGTTGTAGACGTCCCGTACCAGCGGCACCAGGTTCACCAGCTGGTCGAAGGCGGTGAGCAGCTGCCGCCCCACCCAGTGCCCGGCGATCATCCCCACGAAGAGGATGACGGCGGCGGTGGAGAGCAGGCCCAGCACCGGCAGGACCGGGTGCAGCCAGTCGGGGGGCGTGACCCCGAAGAGGCGCAGCAGCGCCAGGAAGAAGACGTCCGAGGTGTTCCAGATCCAGATCCCCAGGTAGAGGACGACCACCAGCGGCAGGAGCACGACGACGCCGGTGAGGAAGTAACGCTCGAGCCTGCGAATCACCCCTCGCGAACCTCCACGCTGTAGCTGCCGTCTTCGTAACGCAGCACCACGACCTTCTGCTCCCCGTCCTTCTGCACGCGCACCGTCGTCTGGAAGAGGCTGGGGGGCTTCTCCCAGGTGGCGGCCTCGAGCACGCGCCAACCCGCGTCCTCGAGCGCCGCGAGCAGGTAGCGGCGCACCGCGTCGAAGTCCTGCGGGTTCTTGAAGCGGCTGAAGCTGAGCTTGCCGGTGTAGCTCTGCTCGAAGACCACGCTGCCCGGCGGGGCGGCCAGCGGCAGGTAGGCGCTGAGGAGCGGTACCCCCGCGGCGTTGGAGATCACCAACACCCCGGGGGCGGCTTCGGCCGGGGGCCGCGCCCGCTCCCCGCCCTGCAGCACGGGGGCGCAGCCGGCCACAAGCAGCACCAGCAGGGAAAACCAGGCGAGGCTTCGCATCACGCTTACGTTACCCCAGGCGCGGATGAAAAGCTCCGGGAACCAAACCGTATACTGGGGCCATGTCCGCCAGCAGCCCGGCCGAGGCCCACCTTACGGTCGAGAACGTCAGCAAGCGCTACGGGCGCAAACCCGTGCTCGAAGGGGTGAGCTTCACCCTGGCCCCCGGGGAGGTCTACGCCCTGGCGGGGCCCAACGGCTCGGGGAAGACGACGCTGATCCGCATGGTCACCGGCCTCGCCTTTCCCACGAGCGGGCGGGTGCTGATGCTGGGCGAGAACATCCACGAGGGCGGATTCGCCGTCCGCCGGCACCTGGGCGCGGTCGTCGAGGCGCCGGCGGCCTTCTACCCCTACCTGACGGGACGGGCCAACCTGGAGCGGCTGGCCTGGCTCTCGGGGCTGGCGGGCGCGGCCGAGCGCATCCGCGACGTCCTCTTCGCGCTCGAGCTGGTGGCCGTGGCCGACCAGCCGGTGGCCGGCTACTCCCTGGGCCAGCGGCAGCGCCTGGGCCTGGCGGCGGCCATCCTGGCCCGGCCCAAGGTGCTCGTCCTCGACGAGCCCACGAGCGGCCTCGACCCCGACGGCATCCAGAAGGTGCACGAGATCCTGCGCGAACAGGCGGCCAGCGGCGTCTCGGTGCTGCTCTCCACCCACCACCTGCGCGAGGTCTCGGCCTACACCGACCGGGTGGGTATCCTCGGCGGCGGCCGCCTCATCGACGAGGTGGTGATGGAGGGCGCCTCCGAGCGTCACCGCCTGCGCGTCAGCGAACCCGAGCGGGCGCTGGCGGTGCTGCAGACCCTGCCCTTCGTCGAGGAGGCCGAGCGCAAGGGCGAGGTGCTGGTGGTGCGCGGCCCGGTCGACGCCATCGCGGCGGCGCTGGTCGGCGACGGGCACCGCATCTTCGAGGTGACGGCCGACTACTTCGACCTCTACGAGTACTACCGGGAGCGGATCAAGCATGTTTAGGTTCGTCGGCTGGGAGATCGTCAAGATGCTGCACCTGCGTTCGGTGCGGCTGGGGCTGGCGGCCGCCTTCGTGCTGCCCATCATCTGGACGCTGGCGCCGGGACTCAAGCAGGTCTACGGCCTGGTCCTGGTCTCGGGCTGGCAGGTGCCCTCGCTGGCGCTGCTGGCGGGGATGGAGTTCCTCTACCCCTTCCTCATCGCCATGGCCGCGGCCGAGGTGCTGGGCTCCGAGATCAGCATGGGCACGCTCAAACCGCTGCTGCTGCGGCCGCTCTCGCGCACCCGCTTCATCGCCGCCAAGCTGATCGCCGCGCTCGCCTACCCCTTCATGGTGCTGGCGGCGAGCCTGCTGGCCTCGATCCTCGCGGGCCTGCCCCACGGCCTGGGCGGCTTCTTCGGGGGCACCGGCCTGGGCGAGGGCGGCTTCGCCGGGGTGGGCTTCCTGAGCGCCGGCGCCGCCTTCGCCGAGGTGCTCCGGGCCTACGTCTTCGCCGCCCTCACGCTGCTGCCCATCGCCGCTTTGAGCCTGATGTTCGCGGTCTGGTTCAGCTCCACCACCGCCGCGGCGCTGGGGGCGATCGCCACGGTGCTGCTGATGCGGCTGCTTATCGCCTTCCCCGGCCTGAAGCCGCTGCTCCTCACCACCTACCTCGACCTCTACCTGCACCCCGCGGACTGGGCCATGGGGTTGAGCCTGCTCTTCATCTACACCGTCGGCTTCGGGCTGCTGGCGGTGCTGCTCTTCGAACGCAAGGACGTGTGAAGGAGGGACCGTGGGCAAACTGACCCATTTCGAGGACGGAAAACCCCGGATGGTCGACGTGTCGGACAAGCGGGCCACGGTGCGCGTCGCACGCGCCGAAGCCGCGGTGAAGCTGACCCCCGAGGCCGCAGCGGCCCTGAAAGAGGGCGGCGTCGGCAAGGGCGACCCGCTGGTGGTGGCCCAGCTGGCCGGCATCATGGCCGCCAAGAAGACGAGCGAGCTGATCCCGCTCTGCCACCCGCTGCCCCTTTCCAAGGTCGCCGTCGAGGTCGTCTTCGACGAGGCCGCGGCGCGGGTGCGCATCACCTGCGAGGTCAAGACCAAGGCCGAGACCGGGGTGGAGATGGAGGCGCTCACCGCCGCCAGCGTGGCGGCGCTGACCGTCTACGACATGCTCAAGGCCGCCAGCAAAGGGCTGGAGATCGAGCAGGTGCGCCTGCTCTACAAGTCGGGCGGCAAGTCCGGCACCTGGGAACGCGGCTGAGCCCGGCGGCCCCAGCCGCGCCCGCACGCTCCGCGGAAAAAGATGTATACTGTATACATCTCAGGAGGTCGGACGTGCGCATCGAACGCCCCAACCTGGTCCGGGAAGCCGCCTACGAACGGCTGAAACGCCGCATCCTCGAAGGCGTGCTGCGGCCGGGGGCGCGGCTCAGCGAGCCCGCGCTGGCCCAGGCGCTGGGGGTGAGCCGCACCCCGGTGCGCGAGGCGCTGCAACGCCTCGCGCAGGAGGGGTTGGTGGAGCTGCGTCCGGGTCGGGGGGCACGGGTGCGGGTGCTCAGCCCCCGCGAGGTCGAGGAGGTCTACGAGGTGCGGGCGCTGATCGAGGGCGAGGCCGCGGCCCGCGCCGCAGGGCGCTGCGACGAAGCGGGCCTGCGCAGGCTCGAGGCCGCGCTCGACGTGCTCGAGACGGCCGATCCGGACGACTACGCCGCCCAGATCGCCGCCGACGAGCGCTTCCACGCGCTCCTGGTGGCCGCAAGCGGCAACCGCGTGCTCGAACAGGTCTTCCACGACCTCGACGCCGCGCTCGCCCTCACCCGCCAGTTCTCGCGCGACCTCAACCAGACCCCCGAGACCCGCGCGCAGCACCGCGCCATCGTCGCCGCCATCCATGCCGGCGACGCCGCGGCCGCGCGCGCGGCCGCCGAGGCCCACGTGCAGGCCTTCAAGGCCACCGTGGCTCGGCGCATCCAGGAGGCCGCATGGACCTGAACCCCCTCTACCGTTCGCTGGTGCTGGGCGTCGCGGGCCAGAAGTGGCTCGAGCGCCTGGTGCGCACCCACGGCTGGCGCTACGCCCGCCGCTACGTGGCCGGCCACACCCTCGAAGAGGCCCTGGACGTCGTGCGCGAGCTCGAAGACGAGGGCATCCACGCGCTGGTGGACCTGCTCGGCGAGATGGTGACGAGCGAGGAGGAGGCCGCCGCCTTCACCGGCGAGATCGTGCGGCTGGTGCAGGCGCTGGGCGAACTTCCCTACCCCCGCTGGGTCTCGGTCAAGCTGACCCAGCTGGGTCTCGACCTGGGGCGCGAGCTCGCCCGCGACCACCTGCGCCGGATCCTCGACGCCGCGGCCGCGGTGGACGGGGTGGTGCAGGTGGACATGGAGGACAGCCCCCGCACCGACGCCACCCTCTGGGTCTGGCGCAGCCTGCGCGAAGAAGAGGGCTACGAGAACGTCGGCATCGTGCTGCAAAGCTACCTGAAGCGCAGCCCCGCCGACCTGCAGGAGATCCTGCACCTGAAGCCCAACCTGCGCGTGGTCAAGGGGGCCTACAAGGAACCGCCGGAGGTGGCCTGGCAGGACCAGGGGACGATCCGCGCGCAGTTCCTCGAGCTCGTGCGGACCAACCTGAGCGCCGGCGGCCATACCGCCACCGGCACCCACGAAGCGGCGCTGGTGGAGGAGGTGCGGGCCTGGGCCGAGGCCGAAGGGACCCCGCGCGCACAGTACGAGTTTCAGTTCCTCTACGGCATCCGCCGCGAGCTGAAGCGCGACCTCGCCCGCCGCGGCTACACCGTGCGCGACTACCTGCCCTACGGCGAGGACTGGTACCCCTACTTCTCGCGCCGGCTCGCCGAACGGCCCGAGAACCTGCTCTTCGTCCTGCGCGGCATGGCGCAGGGTTAGGGAAAAGGAGGCGGCTATGACGATCGAACCCTTCAGGAACGAACCCATTCTGCTGTTCAAAGACGAGGCGGAACGCGCGGCCATGCAGGCGGCGCTGGCCGAGGTGAAGGCCCAGCTGGGCCGCGACTACCCGCTCATCATCGGCGGCGGCGAGGTGGTCACCGCGGACTGGCTGCCCTCTTTCGACCCCTCCGACCCCTCGCGGCTGGTGGGGCGGGCGGCCAAGGCCGGCCCCGCCGAGGCCGACGCCGCGCTCGAGGCGGCCTGGAAGGCCTTCGAGACCTGGAAGCGCTGGCCCCAGGAACACCGCTCGCGGGTGCTCTGGAAGGCGGCGCACATCATGCGCCGGCGCAAGTTCGAGCTCGCCGCCTGGATGGTCTACGAGGTGGGCAAGAACTGGGTCGAGGCCATCGCCGACGTGGCCGAGGCCATCGACTTCCTCGACTACTACGGCCGCATCGCCCTGAACCTCAAGGGGCCCGAGGCCGTGCCCCTCTACCCCTACCCGGGCGAGGACAACGAGGCCTTCTACATCCCCCTGGGCGCGGGGGTCTCGATCAGCCCCTGGAACTTCCCGGTCGCCATCTTCACCGGCATGCTCGCCGGGCCCATCGCGGTGGGGAACACCGTCGTGGCCAAGCCCGCCGAGGACGCGGTGGTGGTGGCCCACAAGGTCTTCGAGGTGCTTGAGGAGGCGGGGCTGCCCCCGGGCGTGGCCAACCTGCTG
The DNA here is from genome assembly GCF_014201675.1 of Oceanithermus desulfurans. Taxonomy (NCBI): domain Bacteria; kingdom Thermotogati; phylum Deinococcota; class Deinococci; order Thermales; family Thermaceae; genus Oceanithermus; species Oceanithermus desulfurans. The sequence goes on from NZ_JACHEZ010000013.1 coordinate 8,906, forward strand.
CCGGGCGTCGGCGAGGAGGTGGGCGCCCACCTGGTGGCCCACCCGGACACCCGCTTCGTCACCTTCACCGGCTCGCTCGAGGTGGGCCTGATCATCACCGAGACGGCCGCGAAGCGCATCCCCAACCAGCGCTGGATCAAGCGCGTGGTCACCGAGCTGGGCGGCAAGGACGCCATCTTAGTGGACGAGACCGCCGACCTGGACCTGGCGGCGCAGCACATCGTCGCCAGCGCCTACGGCTTCTCGGGCCAGAAGTGCTCGGCGGCCAGCCGCCTGATCGTGGTGGACAAGGTCCACGACCTGCTCATGGAAAAGGTGACCGAACGCAGCGAAAAGCTGGTCGTCGGCCCTGCCGAGGAGAACCCCGACCTGGGCCCGGTCATCAACGCCGAGCAGGAGGCCAAGGTGCTGAAGTACATCGAGCTCGGCAAGAAGGAGGGGCAGCTCGTCCTCGGCGGCGAGAAGCTGGAAGGACCCGGCTTCTTCATCGCCCCCACGGTCTTCACCGGCGTCGACCCGCACGCCCGCATCGCCCAGGAGGAGATCTTCGGGCCGGTCCTCTCGACGATCCGGGTCAAGGACTTCGACGAGGGGCTGGAGGTGGCCAACGCCACCCGCTACGGCCTTACCGGCGGCGTCTTCAGCCGTGACCGCGAGCGGCTCGAGCGCGCCCGCTACGAATTCCACGTGGGCAACCTCTACTTCAACCGCAAGATCACCGGCGCCCTGGTGGGCGTCCAGCCCTTCGGCGGCTTCAACCTCTCGGGCACCGACTCCAAGGCCGGCGGCCCCGACTACCTGCACCACTTCGTGCAGATGAAGTCGGTCACCGAGCGGTTCTAGAGCGGCTGGGGGCCGTCCCGGCCCCCAGCCCGCCCGGACCATGCCGCGCGCCCGCGCGTTCGACCCACCCTCCCTGACGCTTCAGGGCCTCTTGCTCCTGACGCTCTGGGGGCTGCCCGCGGCGCTTTTGCCCGCCGGGCTGGGGCCGGGGCTGCGCTACCTGTCCCTCAGCCTGCTGCGCTACGTGCTCCTCGGGGCCCTACTGGCCCGCGAGCACGGCCGCTGGTCCGCCATCTACCTGACCCGCAGGAACCTGCGCCCCGCGCTTTCAGACGGCCTCGTCTTCGCGCTGGCCTTCGTCCCCGTCGCCTGGCTCTACGCCCGGGCGACGCTCGGGGACGTCTACTGGCTGCCCCCGGGCGAGCTGCCGGCCACGCTGGCGGCGGCGCTGCTGCTCGCGGCGCTTCCCGAAGAAGTCGCTTACCGGGGCCTTTTCCTCGGTTCGCTGGCGCGCATGGGCGCGCCCGTCTGGGCGCAGGTCGCCGTGACCTCGGGGCTCTTCGCCGTCCAGCACGTGCGCTACCTGCTGCGCGGCGACCCCCTCACCTTCACCCTCGTCGTCGCCTTCGGGGTCGTCGCCGCAGCGATGACGCTGCGGCGCCGCAACCTCGCCGGCGCGGTGCTGGCGCACGCCGCGATGAACACGCTGATCTTCGTCTTCATCGGCGGGCGGGTGGGCTCGCTTTGAAACGCCCTGCGTCGGCTGGCGCCCTCCCGCGGGTTGCTCAGCCCCTTGCTCCCGACCGGCCGCGCGACGTGCGCCATCGGGCCCTGCTTCCGTCTGCGTAGCCGCGACGACCTAACCGTCCCTGCGCTTCCTCTAAAATGTCCCCATGCCCAATTGGACTCCTGTTGCTAGGTTCAACGAGCTGGAAGACGGCAAGGGGCGCGAAGTCCGGGTAAACGGCCGACCGGTCGCGCTCTTTCGTGAGGGGTCGCGGGTCCATGCCCTCGACGACCGCTGCCCCCACCGCGAAGGGCAGCTCTCGGACGGTTGGATCAAGAACGGCGAGGCGATCTGCCCCCTGCACTACTGGAATTTCGACCTCGCCACCGGCGTTTCGCCCTACAACCCCCACGACCGCGTCGCCACCTATCCGGTGCGGGTGGATAACGACACCGTCTACGTAGACGCGGAGGCGGTGGACCCCCTGCCCGAGGCCACATTTCAGGACTACCAGGCGCGCTGGAAGCGCTGGCGGCAGGACGCGCGCGGTCACGACTTCGTTCGCCGCCTGGCGTCGGGCAAGGGCGCCGCGGTGGAAGCCATGGGTTCGCCCCTGGCCGGGAACCTGACCGGCGCCTCGGTCAGCGGCTGGGACCGCTACCGGCTGCGTCCCGCCCAGCTGGCCCGAGCGCCCAAGCTGGAGGACGAGGCGGTCTCGACCGAAACGGTGATCGGGCCCGACGCCGGCCGCCCCCTGGTGATCTCGCTACCCGCCTTCGTTTCCCACATGTCCTTCGGGGCGCTCTCGCGCGAGGCCAAGGTGGCCTTGGCGCGGGGGGCCGCCAAGGCGGGCACGGCGATCGGCTCGGGCGAGGGCGGCATGCTGCCCGATGAGCGCAAGGCCGCGAAGCGGTACGTTCTCGAAATGGCGAGCGGCTACTTTGGCTGGACCGAGGAAGCGATCCGGCAGGCCGACGCGATCGAGATCAAGCTGGGGCAGTCGGCCAAGCCCGGTCTGGGCGGCGAGCTGCCCGGCGCTAAGGTGACCCCCGAGATCGCCCGTGTACGCGGCATCGAACCCGGAACGCCAGCCCACTCCCCCGGACGCTTCCCTGACCTCGCCAGTGCGGACGACCTGCGCGCGCGGGTTCGCGAGCTGCGCGAGCTCACCGGGGGAAGCATACCGATCGGGGTGAAGTTCGCGGCCAGCCGCATCGAAGACGTCGAGACGGCGCTCACGCTCGACATCGATTTCATCACCCTCGACGGTTTCGGCGGGGGTACCGGGGCGGCGCCCAGCGACGTGCGCGACCACTTCGGCCTGCCGCTCGACCGGCTGCTGCCCGAGGCCCGCCGCCGGGTGGACGCCCACAACCAGCGTGGCGAACGGAGGGTAAGCCTGATCGCCACCGGAACCCTCCGGACCCCCACCGACGTGATGAAGGCGCTGGCGCTGGGGGCCGACGCCTGCGCGTTGGCCACCGCAAGCCTGTTCGCGCTGGGCTGCGAGTACTACCGCGCCTGCAACTCGGGCGGCTGCCCGGTGGGCATCGCCACGCAAGACCCCGAGCTCCGCGGGCGGCTGAACGTGGAAACGGCCGCGGAGCAGGTGGCGGCCTTCTTCGCAGGAACGCGCCGGGCGCTGGAAACCTACCTGCGGGTGATGGGGCTTTCCTCGACCGCCGAGCTCGACGGCAGCTACGTGGAGCGCATTGAACCCTAGCGGGGGCCTTGCCTGCGGTCCCTTCGCGCTTCGGTGAGCCCTAGCCTACCGTTCGAGGGTCGCCGCCGGGCGTGATTTGGCACCCGGCGGCTCAGGCGGTATACTGCCCTTTGCCCCCGGTCCGACGCGGCGACCCGCCGTGAACCGGGTCAGGCCCGGAAGGGAGCAGCCCTAAGCGGTCAGGGTCGGGTGCCGTCGGGGCGCCGGGGGCGCTTTTTTATCTTCCCTCCACCACCCGCGCCACCGCGGACATCTCCAAACCCAAGAGCTGCAGCACGTCGTCGAGGGTGAAGATGCCCACCAGGTTGCCTTCGTAGTCGACGATCGGGTAGCGGCGCACCCCCTTGTGCTTGACCTCCTCGAGCGCCTCGAAGAGGCTCATCTGCTCCTCGAGCACCAGCGGCTCCGGCGTCATCACCCGGAAGACCGGGGTCTCGGTCGGGTCCAGTTGCTTGCGCACCACCCGCACCACGATGTCGCGGTCGGTGAGGATGCCCACCGGTTTCAGGCCCTCGGCGACCACCACGCTGCCCACGTTCATGTCGGCCATCAGCGCCGCCGCGTCGGACACGGTCGCCGTCGGCGGCAGGGTGATCACGTCAGCCCGCGCGAACTCCATGAGTCCCATGGTGGCCTCCTTGGCCCCATGATACCGCCCCGGAAGGGGGACATCCCGCGGGGTAAGATGGGGCCCGTGGGAGCCCTCTACCGCCGCGCCCGGCCCGCCACCTTCGACGCCGTGGTGGGTCAGGAACACGTCAAGGACGTGCTGAAGAGCGCGATCCAGAAGGACCGACTGGCGCACGCCTACCTCTTCTCGGGTCCGCGCGGCGTGGGCAAGACCACGACCGCGCGGCTGATCGCCATGAGCGTGGGCTGCGCCGCCGAACCCGAGCAGCGGCCCTGCGGCGAGTGCGAGAACTGCCGGATGGTGCGCGAGGACCGCCACCCCGACGTGGTGGAGATCGACGCGGCCAGCAACAACTCGGTGGAGGACGTGCGCGAGCTGCGCGAGCGCATCCTGCTCGCCCCCCTGGTCGCGCCCAAGAAGGTGATCATCCTCGACGAGGCGCACATGATGTCGAAGAGTGCCTTCAACGCTTTGCTCAAGACGCTCGAGGAACCGCCCGAGCACGTGATCTTCATCTTCGCCACCACCGAGCCCGAGCGGATGCCGGCGACCATCCTCTCGCGCACCCAGCACTTCCGCTTCCGCCGCCTCACCGAGGAGCAGATCGCGGGCAAGCTCGCGGCGGTGCTCGCCGGCGAAGGGCGGACGGCCGAACCCGAGGCCCTGCGCCTGATCGCGCGCATGAGCGGCGGCGCGATGCGCGACGCCGAGAGCATCCTCGACCGGCTGCTGGCGCTCGACGTCGACCCCATCACCCGCGCGGCCGCGGAGGAGGCCCTGGGGCTGCCCCCTGCCGAGCGCGTGGCTGCGGTGGCCGCGGCGCTCGACGCCGGCGAGGTGGACCGCGCGGTGGCCGAGGCCCAGCGGCTCTTCTCGGAGGGCTACTCGGCGCGGACGCTCACCGAGCAGCTCGCCCAGGCGCTGCAGGCGGGCCTCTACGCCCGGCTGGGGCTGGGCGAGGGGCCCCGGCTCGCGGCCGATCCCGAACGGCTGATCGCGGCGCTGACGGCGCTCGACGAGCACACCGAGAAGCTGATCCGGCGCGAGGACCCATTCACGCTCGAGCTGGGGCTGCTGCGCGTCTACGCCGCCCTGCACGCCGCGCCCGCAGCCCCGGCGCCGCCCCCCGCGTCCGGCACCCGGCGCCCGCCCCCCCGCAAGGCCGCCCCCGCGGCGAAGGCGCCCGAACCCGCGCGGCCCGCGGCGAACCCGGAGCCGGCGCCCGCGGCCGGAGAACCCAGCAACGACGAAGCCGCCGCCCCCGCGGCGGACGCGCCCGTCGACCTGACCGCCGCCTGGCGGCAGGTGCTGGGCGAGGTGGGCATCAAGGTGCGCGCCTTCCTGATCGAGGCCACCCCCCACCTGGAAGACGACGCCCTGGTGCTCGTCTACGACGAGGGGCACCGCTTTCACCACGACCGCGCCCGCGAGCAGCAGGCCGTCGTGGAGGAGGCGGTGCGGGCGGTGCTGGGCCGCGGCGTACGCTTCGAACTGGGTAAAAAAAACGCGCGATTGAGCCCTGAACCCACCCCATCGCCTGCCCCGCCGCCGCCGGTCGAGGCCGCCCCCGCAGCGGAGCGGGAACCCGAACCCAAGCCGGCCCCCGACCCGGAGCCCGTGGACGCGCCCCCCGCGCCCCCGACCCGCAAGCGGCCGGCGCGGAGGCCCGGGGAGCGCGGACGCCGCGGCCGCAAAGACGCCGAGCCGGCCGAGCCGCGCTTCGACAGGATCGAGCTGCTCGACGACCCCCGCTTCAAGAAGCTGCAGGGCCTGTTCAAGGCGCGCCTGCGCCAGGTCTGGCGCGAAGCCGCGGAGGACGAAGACGTCGCGGACGAAGCCGACGGCGAGGCCTGAACGTCGGCGAGCCGACCCCGCCGCGCCCGCGGACGTGCGACACTGAAGCATGACCTACCTCGTCACCGGGGCCACCGGGTTCATCGGAGGCCGGCTGGCCCGCCGGCTGCTCGCCGCCGGACACCGCGTGCGCGTCCTCGCCCGCCGCCCACCGGCCGCCGCGCCTCTGGAAGCCGCCGGCGCCCGCGTCTTCCGCGGCGACCTCACCCGGCCCGAGACCCTGCGGCCCGCCATGGAGGGCGTGGACGGCGTCTTTCACGTCGCCGCCTGGTACGCCGTCGGCGTCCCCGCTGCGGCGGCGGAGCCCACGAACGTCCAGGGGACCCGGCACGTGCTCGACACCGCACTCGCGCTGGGGGTACCCAAGGTGGTGTACACCTCCACGATCGCCGTCTACGGCGACACCCGCGGGCGGCTCGTGGACGAGAGTTACTTTTACGACGGGCGGCGGCTCGGTTGGGCCAGCGCCTACGACCGCACCAAGTGGACGGCCCACTACGAGGTGGCCCGCCCTCTGGCCGAAGCCGGGCTTCCCCTGGTCACCGTCCTCCCGGGGCTGGTCTATGGCCCCGGGGACCGCAGTCCGATCGGCGACCTGCTGCGCCGGCTCGTCTGCGGCCGCGCGCTGGCGGTGCCGGCCGAGACGGTCTACTGCTGGTCCCACGTCGACGACGTGGCCCAGGCCCACTGGCTGGCGATGGCGCGCGGCCACCCGGGAGAAGAGTACATCGTGGCCGGCGAGCCCCGCAGCCTCGTGGCCGTCCTGCGCCAGGCCCGCCGCTGGATCGGCTCCTCCTCGCGCATCCTGCCGCTGCCGAACGCGGCCCTCAGGCTGCTGAGCCGCCTCGTCCGCCCGTTCGACGCCTGGCTGCCCCCGGTCTACACCTCCGAAGGCCTGCGGGCCGCGGCGGCGAGCTACACCGCCGACCACGCCAAGGCGCGCGCCGAGCTGGGGTACGCCCCGCGGCCGTTGCGCGAGGGGCTGCCGCCGACCCTGGAGGCCCTGCGGGACGAAACCCGCTGCGCCACTGGGTAGACTGGGGGCATGAGCAAGCGTCTCGTCGTCATCGGTGGCGTGGCCGCGGGCATGAGCGCCGCGGCCAAGGCCAAGCGCAGCAACCCCGACCTCGAGGTCGTCGCCTTCGAAAAGTCGCGGTACGTTTCCTACGGCGCCTGCGGCCTGCCCTACTACCTGGCCGGCTGGATCGACGACGTGGAGAAGCTCGTGGCGCGCACCCCCGAGAAGTTCGCCAAGCAGGGGGTCAAGGCCCTGGTGCGGCACGAGGTCGTCGAGGTCGACTACGAGGGCCGGCGCGTCAAGGTGGCCGACCTGGACGGCGGCCGCGAGTTCTGGGAGCCCTTCGACTACCTGGTCGTCAGCACCGGGGCCCGTCCCGTCCTGCCCCCGATCGAGGGGGTGCACCTCCCCGGCGTCTTCACCCTGCGCCAGCTCGAGGACGGCGAGGCCATCATGAGCGCGCTGCACCGGGCCCAGCGCACGGTCATCGTGGGGGCCGGCTACGTGGGGCTCGAGGTGGCCGAGGCCTTCCGCGCCCGCGGCAAGCAGGTCACGGTCGTCGAGCTCGCGGAGCGGGTGCTACCCGCCGCCGATCCCGAGGTGAGCGCCCTGGTGCACGAGGAGCTGACCCGCAACGGCGTCCAGGTCGTCACCGGCACCGAGGTGGAGAGCCTCACCGGCCTGGGCCGGGTGCAGGCGGTGCAGACCAGCGCCTTCGAGATCCCCGCCGACCTGGTGCTGCTGGCCGTTGGCATCCGCCCCAACGTGGGGCTGGCCACCTCGTTCGGGGTGGCGACCGGCCCCACGGGGGCGATCGCCGTGGACGAGCAGCTGCGCACGAACCTGGAAAACGTCTGGGCCGCGGGCGACGTGGCCGAGAGCGTGCACCTCGTCACCGGCCGGCCCTACTGGCTGCCGCTCGGCGACGTGGCCAACAAGCACGGCCGCACCGCCGGCACCGTGATCGCTGGCGGCCTGGCGAGCTTCAAGGGCGTCGTCGGCAGCGCCGTCACCAAGATCTTCGACCTGGCCGTCGCCTTCACCGGCCTCAGCGAGGAGGACGCCCGCAAGGCCGGGTTCGACGCCAAGAGCGTCTGGATCAAGTCGGCCGACCGCGCTCACTACTACCCGGATCCCCACCCCTTCCACGTCAAGCTCGTCTACGAAGGGGGCTCGGGGAGGCTCCTGGGAGCGCAGGTGGTGGGGCACCAAAGCGACGCGCTGCGCATCGACGTGGTGGCGACCCTGCTCCACCGGGGCGGCACCGTCGAGGACCTGCGCGCCCTCGACCTCGCCTACGCGCCGCCTTTCAGCCCCGTTTGGGACCCGCTGCTGGTGGCGGCCAACCAAGCCAGGTAGCCCGGTGCGCCGCTTCGCCGTCCTCGCCGCTTTGGGGCTCGCGCTCGCCGCCGGGCCCATCGGCCGGCCCGCGCCCGCGTTTCAGGGAACCACCCTCGCGGGGGAGCCCTTCGACCTGGCGTACTACCTGGGCAGGGTCCCGATCGTGCTCCACTTCTGGGCCAGCAACTGCCCGCCCTGCCGCGTGGAGGCGCCCTACTGGGCCCAGGCCCAGCGGGCCTACGGCGACCGGCTGCTCATCGTCGGCGTGGACGTGCAGGACCTCCCGACGATGGCGCGGGAGTTCGTGGCCCGTTACGGCTGGAGCTTTCCCAACGTGCAGGACGGCACCGCCGCGGTGGCCGCGGCCTACCGGGTAACGGGCAAGCCCACCACGGTCTTCGTCGGTATCGACGGCACCGTGGTGGGCTACCACGCAGGCCCCTACGGGAGCGCCGCGGCCTTCGAGCGCGACCTGCTGCGCCTGATCCGCTGGCGGCCCTAGCGGTACTTCAGGACTTCCATCAGCTCGTCGACGATCTGGTCGGTGTCGCCGCGCTGGGCGGCGGTGACCACGTGGTCGCGCAGGTGGCTGCGCAGGATGAGCTCGCCCACCTTGTCGAGCGCGCCCTCGACGGCCTTGATCTGCTTGAGCACGTCCACGCAGTAGACGCCCTCGTCGTCGAGCATGCGCAGGATGCCCTCGACGTGGCCGCGCACGCTCTTGAGCCGCCGTTGGGCCTCGGAGCGGGTGTCGGGATCCAGCTGCAGGTGCACGCGGGTCTTCATGTCTCCAGCCTACCCGAGCGGCTGGGCCCGGTAGCCTTCCTCCTCGATTGCGGCCACCAGCTGAGCGGGATCGGCCTGACCCCGGACCAGCGCCTCGCCGCGCTCGAGGCTGACCTCGACCACTTCCTCCACGCCGCCGACCTTCGCGAGCGCCTTCTTGACCGCCATTACGCAGTGGTTGCACGTCATGCCTTCGACCTTGAGTTTGATCATCGTTCGTCCTCCCGCGTCCAGTATAACCCACCCCGGGTGGGGTGGGTTAGTCCTTTTCTCATACCCCCGGCCTAGGGTAAGGCATGCCGCCCGGCCGCCTCCTTCCGTCGCTGGTTCTCGCGCTGTTCGGCCTAGCCTTGGCCGCCGTACCCGGCCCCACGTCGTGGCCCGCTCCACCGTTCAGCGCCGAGCGGCTCGACCGGCCGGGTGCGGTGCTGAACCTCGCCGAAACGCTGGGGCGGCGGCCGGTCGTGCTCAACTTCTGGGCCAGCTGGTGCGTGCCCTGCCGGGTCGAGGCCCCGGTGCTGCGCGACGCGGAGCGGCGCTACCGGGGGCGCGTGCTCTTCGTGGGGGTCAACCTGCAGGACACCCGGAAGGGCGCGGAAGCCTTCATGGAGACGTTCTTCTGGTCCTTCCCCAACGTCCGCGACCCCCGCGGCGCGGTGGCGCGGCGCTACCGCGTCGGCGGCATTCCCACCACCGTCTTCATCGACGCCGGAGGCCGGGTGGTGCGGGTGTGGACGGGCCCGCTCGACCCCGAGCGGCTCGAGGCCTTTTTGCGCGCTCTCATCGGGACGCCGGAGGGTTAACGTGTCCCATCTTGACGCTGGTATCATCAGGTCCGGAATGAGGCGAATCGGACTCCTGGGGGTGGGGCTGCTGCTCGTCGGCGCGGCCCTGGCCACGCCCGTTCCCCCGTACCGCCCGCCCAGCGAGGCCATTCCCTTCAGCGGACCGCTGCTCGGCGGCGGCCGCTTCGACCTGAACGCCTACCTGGGGCAGACCCCGCTGGTGCTCAACTTCTGGGCCAGCTGGTGCGGCCCCTGCCACCGCGAAGCCGCGGTGCTCGAGCGCTTCTTTCGCGAGTTCGCCGGTCGCGTCGCCTTCGTCAGCGTCAACGTCCAGGACCCCAGCGAGAGCGCCCGCGCCTTCGTGGAGCGCTACGGCCTCAGCTTCCCGGTGGTGCAGGACGGCGGCGCCGACGTGGCCTGGGCCTACCGGGTAACCGGCCTGCCCACGACCTTCTTCATCGACGTCGACGGTCGCATCCGTTTCGTGCACCAGGGTCCGCTGCTGGCCGAGCAGCTCGCCCGCTACCTCGAGCGCCTGCTCGAACCCGGAGGAGAACGCTGATGGACGCCGTTTCGCTGGGCCCCTTCGTGATGCCGCTGGACCGCCTCTACACCCTGCTGGCCCTCGCCGGCTTCCTCGCTACCGCCGAGCTGATGGCGCGCAGGCTCAAGCTCGTCTTCCTCTCCAACTGGGCCTGGAACGCGGTCTTCGCCGGCCTGATCGCCGCGCGGCTGGGCTACGTCGCCGGCCACTGGCCCGTCTACCGCGAGGACCTGCTCAGCGTGCTCTACTTCTGGCAGGGCGGTTTCAACCCGCTGTGGGGCCTGCTGGGCGGCCTTGCCTACACCCTCGCCGCCTTTCGCGGGCGGCTGGGGGAGCTGCGCCTCGTCTTCTGGCCCGCGGCGGGCGGCGCCCTCGTCGCCGCGGCGCTCTTCGGCATCGCCGCGGTCAAGGTGCCCGAACAGGCCGAGCTGCCCGACCTAACCCTGACCACCCTCGCGGGGGCGCCGCGCAACCTCGCCGACTACCGCGGCCAGCCCGTGGTGATCAACGTCTGGGCCACGTGGTGCCCGCCCTGCCGCCGCGAGATGCCGATGCTGGCCCAGGCCGAGGAGGAGAACCCCGGGGTCGCCTTCGTCTTCGTCAACAGCGGCGAGACCGAAGCCCAGGTGCGCGCCTTCCTCGACGAAGAGGGGTTGTTCTTCAACCACATGCTGCTGGACCCGGGGCAGCGGCTGGTCCCCCGGCTGAACGTGATCGGCTACCCCACGACCTTCTTCTTCAACCGCGACGGGGTGCTGGTGGCGCGCAAGACCGGCGAGCTCAGCCGCGCCGCCCTGGAGGACTTCCTCAAGCGCATCCGCTGAACCGGAGAACCCATGCCGCCGATCCGCGTCCTCTTCGTCTGCCTGGGCAACATCTGCCGCAGCCCCCTCGCCGAGGGCGCGGCGCGCAAGCTCGTGCGTGAACGCGGCCTGGAGCACCGCTTCCGCTTCGACTCCGCGGGCACCGCCGGCTACCACGAAGGCGAGCCCTACGACCCGCGGGTGCGCAAGGTGCTCGCGGACCACGGCGCGCTCTTCCCGCACACCGCCCGCCGCATCACCGCGGAGGACTACCGCGCCTTCGACTGGATCCTGGGTATGGACGAGGCCAACCTGCGCGACCTCCGGCGCCTGGCCCCGCCGGATACTGCGGCGCGCATCGCGCTCGTCACCGAGCCCTGGGGCGGCGGCCGCGTGACCGACCCCTACTACGCCGACGACTGGGCCTGCGAACAGACCTACCTCGAGCTCGAGGACCTGGTGGCCCGCTGGCTCGAGCGCTGGACGAACGGCGAGGATGGACCCGAGGGAGCTGCTTAACCGCGCCGGGCTGCCTCCCGAGGGCCGGGCCGAACCGCTGGCCGGCGGCGACATGGGGCGCGTCTGGCGGCTGGGGCGGTACGTGGTCAAGACCCACCCGAACCCGCCCCGGGGCCTCTTCCCCGCCGAGGCCCGGGGCCTCGGCGCGCTGGCCAAGGCGGGCGTGCGCGTGCCCCGGGTGCACTGGGTGGGCGAGGAGGGGATCGTGCTCGACTACCTGCCGCCCGGGCCCGCGGACTGGGCGGGGCTGGGGCGGATGCTCGCCCGCCTGCACGCACACCGCGGCGCGCGCTACGGTGCCGACGAGCCCGTCTTCCTGGGGCGGTTCGAGCTGCCCGCGGGAACGCGGACGGACTGGACCGGCTTCTGGGTGGAACGGCGCCTGCGGCCGCTGCTGCAGGCCACGCGGCCTCGGCTGGGCGGGCTGGCCGGGCCGCTCGAGCGCTTTTTGCAGAGCTTCACCTGGCCCGCCGAGGGGCCGGTGCTGATCCACGGCGACCTCTGGAGCGGCAACGTGCTGATGAGCGCGCAGGGGCCGGCGCTGATCGACCCCTCGGCCTGGTACGGCGAACGCGCGGTCGATCTGGCGATGATGCGGCTCTTCGGGGGGTTCCCCGAGGCCTTCTGGTCGGGCTACGAAGCGCTGCGGCCCCTGCCGCCGGAGGTGCGCGCGGCGCTGCCCGCCTACCAGCTCTACTTTCTGCTGGTGCACGTGCATTTCTTCGGTTCGGGCTACCTCGCCGGGGTGCGCCGGGTGCTCCAGCACTATGGCTTTCTATAGCGTAAAATGAACGGGCGCCATGGAAGGCACCTTCGCCCTGCTCGGACCGCTCGACCTGCTGCAGCTCCTCGCCCGCGGCGGGAAGAAGGGGGTGTTCCAGACCCTCGCCCCCTCGGGTAAGGGCGCCGTCTACCTGCACGGCAGCCGCGTGACCCACGCCCACTGGAGCGGGGTCGTGGGCGAGGAGGCCATGATGCGGGTGCTCCTGCTCAAGGAGGGCCGCTTCCGCTTCATCGAGGGCGCCGAGGCCGACGAGATCACGCTCGAGCGCGGCCTGGACCACTACCTGCTCCAGGCCATCCGCCGCCTCGACGACCGCGTCGAGGTCACCCCCTTCGACCGCGTCAGGTTCGGCCGCGGAGGTCGCGTGGGCCACCTGACCCTCAACCCCGACGAGCTGGCGCTCTTCACCCACCTGAGCAAACCCGTCTCGGTCCTCGATCTGGCGGTGGCCAGCGAGAGGTCGCTGCGCACGGTCATGACCACGCTGGGCCACCTGGCGCGCCTGGGCGTGATCGAAGTGGAACACCGCGCCCCCCACACCGCCCGCCTCACCCTGGCGCTGCAGGACCCGCTGCCCCCCTACGCCCACGTGGACGAGCTGCTGCTCTCCGCCTGGCGGCTGCACTACGGCCGCTTCGACCACGTCCACGTACGGGTGGACAACCGCACCCTCAAGCTTCCCGTGCGCGGCTCGGAAGACCTGGGGGGGCGGCTGCTGCTGGGCACCGGCCAGCTGATCATGCACGAACTGAACGCCGGCCAGACCCTGATGGTCTGGCCGGCGTTGCCGGGCGGCCCGCAGGGCTAACGCCCGCGGCCGAAGAGGTCGAGGCGCAGGTAGACGCCGGGACGCGACTCCGGGGTGAGCCCCGCAAAGCCCCCGAAGGTGTACCCCAGGTTGAGCCAGACCGGATCGGCCAGGCGCAGGCTGCCCTCGAGGTTGAAGGCGGTATGCGAGGCCGCTGCCGCGGGCTGCCACAGCAGGTAGGCTCCGGCCCCCACCCCGAAGCGCCCGCCGAAGTAGTAGTTGCCGCCCAGGCCGATCTGGTAGAGGTTGGCGGCGGCGTCGGCGAAGTCGATCCGGTACGCGGCGCTGGGACGCAGCTGGAAAGCGAGCGAGGGGTGCCAGGTGGGGGCGAACTCGCCCTCGAGCTGGGTGGCGGTGCCGCTGCGGAGGCGGTGGTAGGTGAGGAACTGCAACACCCTGCCGCGGTAGGCGTAGGCCAGGGTGAAACGGCCGCGGCTGGGCCCGCCGAAGCTGTAGTTGGCGTCGAAGGAAACGGCCTGCCGTTCGTCGAGACGCCCGCTGGCGCCGCTGCGCAGCGTCAGCTTGGACCCGCCCGTACCCACGCTGCCCTCGATGCCGAAGGTGGCGCTGAGGTCGTCTTCCTGGTAGCGCACCCCGGCGCCGGCGGCGGCGCGGCGATCGGGGGAGGCCAGGCTCTGCTCGTAGCCTGCGAAGACGTCGAGGCTGACGCGTTCGCTGACCGGGAAGGGGGCTTCGATGCCGAAGCGGGCGCGGTTGCCCCTGCCCGAGGCGTTGGGCAGCAGGTAGTCGAGGTGCAGGTTCGCGGGCCCCAGCCGCTGGGTCAGACCCAGGGTGCCGGAGAGGCCGCGGCCCCAGGTGTAGGCCAGCTCGCCGGTGGCGGCCAGGTCGGCGTCGATGGCCCGCCGCAGCGAGAGGGTGGTGAGCGAGGGGGCCACCGAGAAGCTCTGGGCGTGGGTGAGGGTGAGCCGGGTCGCCCCGTCGCGGTAGCCCACGCGGCCCAGGGCCTCGAGCGAGCCGGTGCTCCACTCGTACCCCAGCCCTGCCCCGGCTTCGAGGCGGTCCGAGAGGCGGCGCTCGAAGAGGAGGGAGGTGCGGTTGTACAGGCTCGTGCCGCGGTGCTCGAAGGCCAGGGTGTTGCGGTCGCTCAGCGCCCCCGCAACCCGCAGGCTGCCCTGGAGTTGTCCGTCGTAGCGCAGGTTTCCGCCCGCCGAGAAGGCCCCCTCGCGCCCGGAGGCGCGCAGCCCGAAGACCTGGCGGCCGGCGTCGAGGCCGTAGCTCACCGCGGCGCTGAAGGCGGGGGTGGTGTAGCCCAGCTCGGCCCCCAGCTTCCAGGAGGCGCCCTGGTCGAGCGTGGCCGCGGCGGCGCCGAAGCTGAAGGGGCCGCGGCGGTAGACCGCGCCGGCGCCCAGGGCCAGGGTGTCGCGCGGCGCCGAAGCGGGCGCGTAGGTCACGACCAGGCGCACCGGTGCGCCGTAGGCGTCGCGCGGCCAGAGGGGCTCGGCCAGGGTGAGGGTGCCCGAGGCGGCGTCGAGCACGTAGTCGCGCAGCGGCTGGAGCCGGGTCTCCAGCGCCCCCTCGCGCAGGATCACCTGCTCGCTCCCCGCCCGCACCGGCTGCGCCAGGGCGTAGACGCGGGTGCCGTCGGGCACGATCTCCTCGGTCGTCTCGCTGCCGGGCAGCAGGGCCACGAACGCGCCGGCGTTCACGTCGCCGCGGTACTGCCCCACCAGCGCGGTGGCGCGCGGCATGCCGGAGAGGGCCGGGAGGGCGAGCGGCGTGCGGTAGTAGCCCGCGGTCACGTCCTCGCGCTGGTAGCGCAGCGCCACGCCGTCGTCGGAGAGGAGGGGCTCCTGCGCCTCTTCTCCGGAACCCGTGAGCGGGTACCGCCGGTCGGGCCGTTCCTCGTCGCCGAGGCCGGGGTGCACGCCCAGGCCCGCGGCGGTGAGGTTGGCCTGGGTGTCGAGCGCCCCCTCGAGCGTGCCGCCCGCGATCGGCGCTTCCAGGTAGCCGCGGGCCAGGCCGCCCAGCTCGAAGCCGCCGCCGTAGCGGGCGGTGATGCTGCCCTGGGCGAACCAGAGGGTGCGCTCCGGAGCGGGGACGTAGAAGCTTTCGTCGTAGCGCAGCTCGCCGTCGGCCACCCGCACCCTTGCCATGCCGGGGGAGGGGGCGGGCTCGAGCTCCACCTCGGCCACACCGCCCTGCAGGCGCACCTGGTAACCCGAGATTTCAGGAGCGGCGTCAGGCGTAATCGGCTCGGGACGGGTCTGCAAGGTGAGGTAGCCGTCGCCCTCGGGTTCGCCGTCGCCGCCGTAGCGAACGACACGTACCCGCAGCGGCGTGCGTCCGTCGGCCACCGCTTTCACGGGCTCCACGGCGACGGTGCCGGGTTCGCCCGGGCGCACGGCGCGGGTGGGGACGCCTTCGCCGCCGGCGAGCCGGCGGGCGCCTTCGTAGGCCTGCTTCAGGGGTTCGCCCACCAGCGCCAGCTCGCGGTCGCCCGTGAGCAGCGTGAGCTCGGGCTCGGCGAGCGGCGGCAGCGCGTCGCTGTGCTCGAGCGCGTAGGTCAGCTCACCCTGCGCCTCGAAGGGCAGCAGCCAGTAGAGGCGGCCCTCTGAGTCCACGCGCGGATCGGCCACGGGGGCGCCGTCCAGGCGGCTGCTGCCGAGGCGGTAACGCGCCCCCTCGGGTACGGCGTGGCGGACGATCAGGGCGTCGCCCTTGCCCTCGACGGCGAAGGGCAGGCGCACGGTGGAGGAGCGCTCCAGGGTAAGGGGCTCGAACACGGTGAGCGCCGCCTCGACCGGATCGGCCGCGGGAACCTCGCCCACGAAGACGGCGGCGCGGTTCACGTAGTCGCCCGGGGCTTCCGGATGCGCCGGGTACGCGAACGAACGCGCCTCACCGGGCTGCAGGGTGACGGTCGCTTCCTCGGCCTCCATGCCCAAGCCCGCCTCGGGGGTCTCCACCAGGCGGAGCGTGAGCGGGTGGTCGGTGGGGTTCTTCACCTCCACGTGGAACGTGGCCGCCTCCCCCGCCTGCAGCCGCTTTGGCGTAACGCTCTTGGCGAGCCCGGCGGGCACGCGCCGCAGGGTGTCCGGCGCGGTCAGCTCGCCGGCGTTCGATTGCAGCACCGCCTGGAACCGTCCCGTGGCTTCTCCACCCGCCTGCACCCGCGCCGGGTAGCAGTGCTCGGTCTTGCCGCCAGGCGGCAGCTCGCCGCGGAAGTGGGGGGGCTCGAGCGGCTCCACCCAGTCGGGGAAGGCGTCGTCGAGGGTGTACACCAGCGGCGCCTTGCCAGGGTTGCTCAGCTGCAGGCAGACCTCGATCCCCTCGCCGGGAACGACGATCCGCTTGTCCAGGGTACGGGCGAGCTCGGCTCCCGGCGCGAGGACCGTCACCGAAGCCTGCGCCCGGGCGACCTCACGACCGTCCTGTTCGAGGTAAGCGATGTTCTCGAGCGTCCCCCGGGCGTCTTGCGCGACGCGAGCGGTCAGCTCGATCTCGCGCACCTCGCCGGGTTCGAGGCTCAGGGTGCGGTTCAGCTCGGCTCCGCTCAGACCGGCCGGCAGCGCGTCCCGCAGCCGCACCGACCCCGCAGCCCCTCCGCGGTTGGTGACGCGCAGGAGGAAACGGGCCGTGCCCCCGGGGGTGACCTCGGGGGTGAGGGCGCGCTTCTCGAGGCCGAAGGCGGCGGGCTCGTGTACGGTCAGGCGCACGCTCGCCTCCGCCGTGCAGGGTGTGGCCACGGCACGCAGGGTGTACGAGCCGGCCTTCACGGCGCGCGCCTGCAGCTCGAGTTCGAGCGGCCGCGCGGCGAAGACGGTGCCGGACGCCGAGGCCGCACCCTCCAGCTCCACGCCCGCAGGCGCGGCCAGGTCCAGCTCCGCCGGAAGCGGGAAGGGGTAGTCGCTGGCGAGCCGGGCACGGATCCTGAAGCTTTCGCCCACGCTCGCCGCGGCGGGGTCGGCCGTCAGGCCGAGGCGCAGACGCGGTTCGAGGACCAGGTCCAGGCGCGTGCGCGCGCCGGGCCGCACCTCCACGTCCGCCGGGGCGCGTACGGAGGCGCCGGGAACGCTCAGTTGCACGGGGTAGCGCCCCGCGGGCAGGGCCAGCTCGGCCCGCCCCTGCTCGTCCAGGGTCACGCGGTGGTCGCCCAGCGTCAACGTCAGGGGCGCGGGGGTGCGCACGGCGTCGCAGACCGCCGCGGCCCGCACCTCGAGCACACCCGTCTTGGGGCGCAGCACGAAGCGCACCGCGCCGCCTCCGGGACCGAAGAGCGCGTGGGTTTCGTCCAGCTTGCGGCCGTTCCGCACCTCGGTGGCCACGTGGGTCCATCCCTCGGGAACACCGTTCAGGACCACGGTGCGGTCGTAGTAGCCGCGGGTCACGTAGGCGGCGCCCTCCACCGCCCGGCCCTGCTCGTCCACCACCTCGACCACGACGGGATCGAGGAAGATCTGGAAGCCCACGGTGTTGGTGTACTGCCGCGCCCCTTCGGGCTGCCGGAAACCGAAGCGGTAGGTGCCCGCTTCGTCCACCAGTAACCGCGTCCACTCGCCGTTGCCGGGGGTGGGCAGCGGCGTGACCCGCCCGTCCGGACGCTCCACCCGCACCTCCAGCTCACGCGGACCGTCCCCATCGAAGACGCCCACGCGGATGGGTGCCTCCCACCCCCGCCGGGAGAAGCGGAAGGGGTACTGCCACTTGGGACCGTGCACGTTGTAGGTCGTCATCGAACCCGGTGCCACCTGCAGGGTCGCCTTGGCGGCATCGGCCAGCAGTTTGAAGGCCAGGGCGTTCTTGCCGTTGCCAAAGAACTGCATGTCGATCAGGTAGTCGCCGGAGGCGAGGTCGCCGTTGATCAGCGTGTACCAGCGGTGCGGCTCGTTACCGTACTCCTTGCGCAACCGCAGCGTACCCGAGGCGTCGAAGATGCGGATCAGGGTCTTGAGCTCGTCCGTACCGCCGTCGTACCGCTCGTCGCCCAACTCGTCGGGCGACCGGTAGTCGTTCGGATCGAAGCCGGGCGAAAAGACCTTGAGCACCACCGGGGTGGTCTCGGTCACCCGCAGCACCAGCTCCAGGCGGGCGGTGTCCCACCCCAGCTCGGTACCCGGGATGACCAGGGGATGCTGCCCCACCTGGCCAAGTGCGCCTACGGCCAGCTGGGCCAACAGGAAGAAGAACAGATAGCTAAGGCGTTTCACTGGCCCCTCCAGTAAAGTTCGGGATCGGTCAGCACCGCTCTCCCCTCCAGCTCGTACGTTCGCGTCAGCTCCGTGACCGGTTCGTCGAAGGTGAACCTGCGCGCTCCCCCTCCGGGAAGCGGGTCCACCACCACGACGCCCTTCACGGCGCGCTCGCTCGTCAGGTGGAGCACCACACGGTAGCGCCCCTCGTCCAGCGGAATCAGGGTCTTGGTCAAGGTAAGCGGTCCGTAGCGCAGCACGGTGGCACGCACCGCGTCCACGACGCCGGCGGGAGCCGCCAGCGGGAAGTCGCTGACCGTCAGGCCCCAGGCGTGCACACGGTGCACGTAGCCACCCGTCGTCGCCTCGGGGTGAGGCAGCGGCTCGAAGGGGGCGCTGGCCTCGTCCAGCACCACCATCCACACGCCCGCCGGAACCTCGCGGAACGCGTAGTTGCCGTTGGCGTCGGTGAGCACCTGCCGGCCGTTCGAAAGCAACACCCGCGCACCCGGCAAGGGGCGGTCGTGCCCGGGGTCGAAGACCCCGTCGCGGTTCAGGTCAAAGTAGACCCGGCCCACCAGCGTCGCCCGCCGGTCCGCGAAGACCGCGTCGGCCAACTTGACGACGGCCAGCGCCTGGGCCTCGGCGATCACGTAGGTGTCGTGCTCCTGGGCGCGCACCCGCGCGCGGTTCTCCAGCTCTCCGCCGGCACCCGCCAGCACGCGCATGCGGTAGGTCACCTTCATCGCGGCACCGGGATCGAGCTGCAGGCCGGTCCACACGAGACGACCGTCGCTTACCGTCGGATCCGCCGGGTCGGCGCTGCCGTCGACGTAGCTCAGGTGGGCGTCGGGAACGTCGATCAGATCAAAGACGACGCTGACGTCGCTGGGGTTGTTCACCCAGAGCGTATAGGTGAGCACGTCGCCGATCCGTGCCGTTTCCGGTGCCACCGTCTTGCGAAGCAGCAACTGAACGTCGGGGCGAGGGGTGATCTGCGTGGTCACGCCGTCTTCGTTGTCGTCCGGGTTGGGATCGTCGACGTCGCTGGACACGCTTGCTCGGTTTTCCAAGGCGCCGCTGTAGTGCGGATCCACCTGCCCACGCAGCTGCAGGGTTACGGTCGCGCCGCTGGTGATGGTTCCCAGGTTGACGCTCCCTGGCCAGGACGACCAGGTCGCGCCCCCATCGAGGCTGTACTCCGGATCGAGGAAAGCCACGGGCACTTCATCGGTCACGGTAGCGTTCGTGGCCGCTCCCGGCCCCGCGTTACGCACCACCAGGGTGTAGGTCAGGATCTGCCCCGCCTGCCCGGTGGCGTCGGCCTGCTTGTCGATCGAAAGGTCGGCGCTCGGTACGACGGTCACGTTCACGGTGGCCGTGGTGCAGTCGCCGTCGGCGTCGCAGATCCGGTAGGTGAAGCTGTCGGGACCGCTGTAGTTGGCGTCGGGGG
>NZ_JACHEZ010000014.1 GCF_014201675.1 Oceanithermus desulfurans
GCAGACCGCGTGTGGGGTTTACCCGCGTCCGGCCTGCGCTTTTCGCCTTCCCTGATCCGTGCTTTCAAGATCCCCGCACCCGCTGGGCGCAAGACTCAAGATAGCAAATGCGGGGAAGGCTGTCAACCGCCGCGCCTGGCCGCGCTGGGGGGCTGCGCTAGGATAGGGATGTGGAACTCTTGCTGGTGGTGCCCCACCCCGACGACGAGGTCTTCGGGGCGGGCGGGGTGCTCTACCAGGCCACCCGGCGCGGCTGGAGCACGGGTCTGATCACGCTCACCCGCGGCGACCGGGGCAAGGACCTGGGGTTGTGCAGCCGCGAGGAGCTGCCCCGGGTGCGCGAAGAGGAGCTGCGCCGCTCGGCGGCGATCCTGGGGGTGGGGCATCTGGAGGTGCACGGCTACCCCGACCAGGGCGTGGGCGATCACCCTGAGATCGTGGACCTGCTCGTGGGGCGTTTCGGGGCGCTCGCGCCCGAACGCGTCGTCACCTTTCCGCCGAACGGGCTCAACCGGCACCCCGACCACGTGGCCACCCACCGCTGGGTGGTGGAGGCGCTCGCGCGTTACCGGCCGGTGAAGCTCTACTACTACGCGCCGCCGCGGCCCTATCCGGGTTTCCGGGAGGGGTGGAAGCCGCCGACGCACCGGGTCGCGCTCGACCACGGAGCCCTCGCGGTCAAGCTCAAGGCGATGGCGCAGTACCGCACCCAGGCGCTCTCGGTGCTGAAGATCATGAACGCGGCCGCGCCGCGGCTGCTGGAGGAAACCTTCCACCTGGTCGGATACGAAGGGGAGGAGCGGGAAGGGCTGGATTGATGACGCGCCTGCGCATGCTCGAGCACACCGCCGACGTGGGCTTCGAGGTGGAGGCCGACTCCCTGGGCGGCGTCTTCGAGGCCGCCGCAGCCGCGCTCTTGCGCGTGCTCTTCGAGGGTGAACTCCCGCGGCGGGGCCGCCGCCGCGAGCGGCTCGCGCTTGCGGCGCCCGATCTGGAGACGCTGATGGTGCGCTGGCTTGACGAGCTGATCTACCGGGTGCAGACCCGGGGCGAGGTCCCGGTGCGGACGCGCGTGCGCTTGACCGCCGCGCCGCAGGGGCGCCGGCTCGAGGCCGAGCTGGAGTTGCTGCCCTTCGAGGAGGTGAGGGACCGCTTCGCCGGCGAGGTCAAGGCCGCCACCTACCACGGCCTGGTCGTGGAGGAGGCGGAGGGGCGCTTCCGCGCGCGGGTGATTCTGGACGTCTGAGGGGAGGCGGGCCATGAACGTATCGTTCGTGCAGGAAGACCGCTACACCTTCCGTATCCCGCGGAAGGGGAAGATGCGCGCCGATGCCGTCTTCTTCGCCTCGAAGCGCATCCTCGCCCACCTGGAGAGCGAGAACTACGCCTCGCTGGTGCAGCTCATGAACGTGGCCACGCTGCCGGGCATCGTGGAGCCGGCGCTGGCCATGCCCGACATCCACTGGGGCTACGGCTTTCCCATCGGCGGGGTGGCCGCCTTCGACCCCGAGGCCGGCGGGGTGGTGAGCCCGGGAGGGGTGGGGTTCGACATCAACTGCGGGGTGCGGCTCCTGGCCAGCGGCCTCGAGCGCCGCGACCTGGAGCCGCGCAAGGCCTGGCTGGCCGACCGTCTCTACGAGCGCGTGCCCGCGGGGGTGGGCTCGAAGCGGCGCGACGTCAAGCTGAACCGCCGCAGCCTGGCGCGGGTGCTCGAGGAGGGGGCGGGCTGGGTGGTGCGCCAGGGATGGGGCGAGGCGGACGACCTGGACCACATCGAGTCGGGCGGGCGGCTCGCGGGCGCCGACCCCGGCCGCGTCTCCGAGCGCGCCTACGAGCGCGGGCTGCCGCAGCTCGGCACCCTGGGCTCGGGCAACCATTTCCTGGAGGTCCAGTACGTCGAGCAGGTCTACGACCCCGAGGTCGCCGCCGCCTTCGGCCTGCGCGAGGACCAGGTGACCGTGCTCATTCACACCGGCTCCCGGGGGCTGGGCCACCAGGTCTGCCAGGACCACGTGCAGAAGTTCCTGCAGGTCGCTCCCAAGTACGGCATCGAGCTGGTGGACCGGCAGCTGGCCGCCGCCCCCATCGAGAGTCCCGAGGGGCGGGCCTACCTGGGGGCGATGGCCGCCGCCGCCAACTACGCCTTCGCCAACCGCCAGCTCATCACCCACTACGTGCGCGAGGCGTTCGAGGCCGCCGGCTTCGCGCCGCGCGATCACGCGCTGCGGGTCGTCTACGACCTGGCCCACAACAACGCCAAGTTCGAGACCCACGGCGGCCGCCGGGTGCTGGTGCACCGCAAGGGGGCGACCCGCGCCTTCGGACCCGGGGCCTCCGACCTGCCCCCGGCCTACGCCGCCGTCGGGCAGCCGGTGCTGGTGCCGGGCGACATGGGGCGCTACTCCTACGTCCTGGTGGGCACCGCGGGCGCCATGGAAAAGAGCTTCGGCTCGAGCTGCCACGGCGCCGGCCGGGTGCTCAGCCGGGCGCGCTCGAAGAAGCAGGTGAAGGGGCGCGACCTGGTGCGGGAGCTGGCCGAGGCGGGCATCGAGCTGCGCGCGGTGAGCCGCCGCACCGTGGCCGAGGAGGCTCCCGAGGCCTACAAGGACGTGGCCGAGGTGGTGCAGGTGGTCGAGGGGGCGGGCCTGGGCCGCCGGGTGGCGCGGCTGCGGCCGGTGATCGTGGTCAAGGGCTGAGGCCGGCGGACCGCCGTTCGCCTCCCCGCAGCGGCGAACATGCGGTAAACTCCTTCCCATGAAACCGAGGGGCATCCTCTTTGACTGGGGCGGGGTCTTCACCGTGGGGACCTTCGACGGCCGCGTCGTCGCGAACACCGCCCGCCGCTTCGACCTGCCCCGCGAGCGCGTGGCCGACGCCTACTTCGCCGAGGTGCGGCGGCTCGAGCTCGGCGAGTGGAGCCTGCCGCGCTTCTGGGCCTACTTCGCGCAGGCGCTGGGCGTGGAGGCGCCCTACGAGGACTTCGAGGCCCTCTTCCTGGCCTCGGTGGCGCCGCGGCCCGAGATGTACGAGCTGCTCGCGGCCATCCCCGCCGAGGTGACGGTGGGGCTGCTTTCCAACAACTACCCGGTGATCTCCGACTACCTGCGCGCGGGGGAGGGGTTCGACCGCTTCGACGCCGTCTTCTTCTCCAACGAGGAGGGCGTCAAGAAGCCCGACGCGCGCGCCTTCGAGCTGGCCCTCGAGCGCATGGGGCTGCCGCCGGGCGAGGTGCTCTTCGTCGACGACCACGAGGGCAACATCGCCGCGGCCGCGGAGCTGGGGCTGATGACCCACCGCTTCGAGGAGCCGCAGCCGTTCGTGCGCGAGCTGCTGCGCCGGGGCCTGACGCTTCCGGCCTCCGCCGCCAGGCCGTGAGCGAGCAGGCGGTCCGGCTCCTCCAGGGCTACCTCTGGGTTCCCCAGGAGCAGGCGTGGGACCCGCAGCTCGAGCTCCCCGCCACGCTGGACCTGGGGGAGGCCGAGGCCGTGCTGCTGCTCGACCCCATCCGTCCACCCTTCGCCTTCTTCGACGACGGCACCCCCACGGCCAGCCAGCGCTTCTACCAGCTCACCGCGCTCGTGCTCACCGACCGGGACCCCAACGGCCTCCACCCCTGGGTGGCGGCGTTGCAGGAGCGGCTGGCGCCGGTGCTGGAGGCGACGCCGGCGGGGGTGGGCTGGCTGCTCTTCGAAGACCTGCGAGCGCTCTAGTCGAGCACCGGCTCGAAGCTCAGCTTGGGGGCGGCGGGGTGGCGCTCGAGCTTGTGCGAGGCCTCGCGCGCCAGGCTGCGGAAGCGGTTGACGTGGGTGAAGAACTCGCGCAGGATCATCAGGAAGACGTACATTCCCCGCTCGTTGGTGTAGATGTGGTCGCCGCGGGCGTAGACCAGGCCCATGGCGCGCAGCGCCGTGCACTCGGGCCAGAGGGCCCGCTTGAGGGGCACGCCGAAGATCGCCTCGAACTTCTTGCAGTCCACCCGCCGGCCGAAGAGGGCCATCATCAGGTAGTAGAGCATGTAGTCGCGGCGCGCCAGCGGCGCCGACTCCAGCACCACCGGCAGCCTCCCCTGGGCGACGAGCCGCTGGTAGAGCGGCAGGGTGTAGGCGTTGACGCTCACCCGCCCGTCGTGCAGGCTCATCGATCCGGTGCCGATGCCCACGTAGTCGAAGTAGTCGACCACGTACTCGTCGAGCATGTCGACCTCGGGCTTGTCCTTGCGGGAGAAGCACCAGGAGCTCACCGGGGTGTAGCGCTCGCGCAGCGTCGGCAGGATTACCCGTTTGTACAGGTAGGCCTCGAGGTCGTAGTCGATGCGGCCCTGCCGGTCCACGTAGCTGCGGTTCTGCTGCGCCTCCATGAGGGGGTAGGTGGTGAGCTGGTCGATGCCGTCGTCCACGGCAGTCTGCAGGTCGCGCGCCAGCACCTCGGGGTCGTGGTCCGGCAGGTTGAAGATGAAGTCGACGTTGACGATGCGGAACTGGCCCAAGAGCCGGTTCACCCGCTCGCGGATCTCGGCGCCCGAACCGTAGGCCTCGAGCCTTCCCAGCCGCGCGAGCATGCCGTCGTCGAAGCTCTGCACCCCCACCGAGAGGCGGTCCACGCCCACCGCCCGGAACGACTGCACCGCCGCGTCCGAGACGCGCGGGTTGGCCTCCACCGAGACCTCGGCGAGGTCGAAGCGGTCGCGCACGAACTCGAGGAACGCGGCCAGCTCCTCGTGCACCAGCGCCGGCGTGCCCCCGCCGACGTAGGCCGCGCCGAAGTCGAAGCCGGCGGCCTCGTACATCAGCAGCTCCTGCTTCAGGGCCGCGAAGTAGTCCTGCACCTGGCTCGAGCGGCGGTCGAGCTTGTGGGCGTTGAACATGCAGAAGGGGCAGATCGACTCGCAAAAGGGTACGTGAATGTAGAGGAACGAGCGGCTGGGGCGCACCCCGCCCGAGAGCCGCCCCGGCGCTTCCCAGCGTAGGTGGCCGAGTTTCTGGTTGACGGCCCAGCGTGCGACGTGGTGAAGCGGGTTCACGGACCCTCCTTCCCTAAGCGCGTCCTGCGTCCATTAAACCTTCCCGCCGCCGGGGCGCGCAGGTGCAAATGTCACCCGTTCCAAAACCTAGGAAACCGCCGTCCTGATGGGCTCTGGGGGCATTTGACACTGTCGCGCGCAGGGGTAGGGGGTACAGAATACGGACGAACCACAAGTCGGAACCGTGGAGGTAGGTATGCGCAAGAAAGTGCTGATCTTGGGTGGTGGATCAGGCGGCGTGATCACCGCGAACAAGCTCGTGGAGATCCTGGGGAACCAGGTCGAGGTGACCGTCGTCGATCGCAACGCCGAGCACACCTTCATCGCCGCCTATCCGTGGGTGGCCTTCGGCCTGCGCGAGATCGAGCAGATCCGCCGGCCGTTGGTCGCGCTGCAGAAGAAGGGCATCCACTTCCTCCAGGCCGAGGTGCAGGAGCTCCAGCCCGACCGCAACGCGGTCCAGACCGACCGCGGCGAGCTCACCTACGACTACCTGGTGGTCTCGCTGGGCGCCGAGCCCCTGGCCTATCCGGTGGAGGGGGCCCAGGCACCCTGGAGCGAGGAGGGGGCGCTCGCGCTGCGGGCCTGGCTCAAGGAGTCGAAGGGCGAGCGCTGGGTCGTGGGGGTGTCCTCGCCCTACTACCCCTGCCCGCCCGCGCCCTTCGAGGTGGCCGGCCAGCTCGACTTCGCCCTGCGGGTCAAGGGGCTGCGCAGCCGCTCGAGCATCGCCATTTTCCACGTCAACCCGGCGCCGCTGGCGGGCATGGGGCCGGTGATCTCGCACGCGATCTCGAAGATCCTCGACCGCAAGGGGGTGGAGTTCCACGGCAGCTTCGAGCTGGCCGAAGGCGGCGACGGGGTCGTCAAGGCGGCCGACGGCCGCACCCTCGAGTACGACCGCCTCATCCTGGTGCCCCCCTTCGCCCCCAACAAGGTGGTGCGGGAGTCGCCGCTCGCGGGGCCGGGCGGCTTCCCCGAAGTGAGCCCGGAAACCTTCCGCTCCCTGCAGTACGAGAACATCTTCGTCATCGGCGACACCGTGAACCCGGGGCTGAACCTGCCCCCCGCGGGCGTGGTGGTGCACTACCAGGGCGAGTACGTGGCCGGGGTGATCGCCGCCGACCTGCGGGGCGCCTACATTGGCGAGCCCTTCAACCCGGTGGCGATGTGCATCATGGACTTCGGCGACGACGCGGTGCTGCCCGAGTGCGACTTCAGCGACATGCTGGCGGGGCGCGGCATGCCGTCCTGCGGCGTGATGGCCCGCGGCCGCTCGGTGCGCATCGCCAAGATGCTCTTCGAGTCGATGTTCTTCGCCACCCTCTTCTAGGAGGCAGCCATGGCCAAGGTAGAAGAAAGGCTCGAGCGCATCGAACGCATCCTGGAAGACAGCGGGATCGCGTTCCTCGCCGACCTCAAGGCGGGGCCCACGCTGGTGCAGAACATGGGCCTCCTGATGGAGCCCAAGAACCTGCGCCTGCTCACCATCCTCGACCGCTTCCTCGAACAGGCCGACGCCTTGGAACACGCCGCCGAGGCGCTGGAGAAGATCGACAAGAGCGGCGTGCTCCAGCTCGCGGGCGACACCTCCGAGACCCTGATGCGCAACCTCAGCCTCCTGATGGAGCCCAAGAACCTGCGCATGCTGGCCCATCTCGCCAACCTGACCGAGGTCCTCGCCGAGATCGACCCTACCGCGCTGGGGATGCTCGTGGAGGCGGCGCGCAAGGCCGCGGGCGAGACGCTGTCGCCGGAGGTGGTCAAGAACCCGCCCCGGGTGGGGCCCGTAGGGCTGTTCTCGCAGCTGAACGACCCCGAGATCCAGCAGGCCCTCGGTCTGCTCTTCCTGCTGCTGCGCCTCTTGCCGCGGACGCTGGCCCACCTGCGCCGGGAAATGGAGGAAATCGAGGCCGTTATGGATAAAATGGCCAAGAAGTGAAGCCGCCCGGGGCGGATTGTCCCTCCAGGTCACCGCGCCGACCGGCGTAGGCTCGGGTTAATGAAGAACGAAAGCCGTATCCGCCATCTGCGCAGCTCGCGCTACAAGCGCCTGGCGGCCCTGTTCGGGGGGCCGCTGGGCGTGGCGCTGATCGGCCGCGCGGACCTGGCGGCGGCTTTCGAGCGGGCGCTGGCACACTGCCCGGGCCACGAGAGCCTGATCTGCCGCGCCACCGGCGGGGTGCCGCGGGTCTGCTTCGTCCAGAAGATGGAGCAGCTGGCGGCCTCGGCGGCGCGGGGCGGCGAGACCCGGCGCGCCTGGGAGCGCGGCTTCCTGCAAAAGGAGGTCCTGCCCTGCCTGGAGACCTTCGAGCGCGCCTTTCCCCCGGAGCTCGAGCCGGTGCTGAGCTACGCGAAAGGCGAGATCGAAGCCGACCTCGCCTACCTGGGTTAGCGGACCCGCCGGCTCAGGGGCCCCCGAAGGCCGGCGGGGTGTAGACGTAGTACCGCCCCAGCAACAGCATGGCCGCGACGGCGACCGAAGTCAGGACGATCATCAGCAGGGTGCGCCCGATCAGCACCAGGTCCACCTCGCCCGACTCGGTCGCGAGCATGCGGGGGTTGAAGGTGAAGTAGAAGACCCCCGAGACCACCAACGCCCCCACCACGAAGACCGCAACGTAGATCAACCAGTCCATGTTCCCTCCCTCACGGGAGCGCCCGCAGGCGCTCGAAAAGCGGCGTCCAAGCCTCTTCCAAGTCTAGCAGACCCGCGGCGTAGACCCCGAGCCCTCGCGCCGCCGCGGCGTGGCCCTGGGGCGCGGGGCTGCCGGGGCGCGAGCCGTCGAGCGCCGGCGAGGACCACTCGGGGTAGGCGCGCCGTTCGCGGTAGCGCAGCCCCGTGGGCGCGGTGCGTTCCTCCTCGACCGGCGGCGCCGTGTGGTCCAGCGGCACCCGAACGGTCTCGTCTTCCAGCCGCGCCAGCTTCCAGCCGCCGCCGGCGTGGCGCAGGCCCGGCTCCTCGCGGACGAGCAGCACCGCCTCGGCTCCCGAACCTTCGAGGGCGTGCTCGAAGGGCCGCAGGTCCCCGCCCGAGGCGTCGAGCCCCAGCACGATGCGGCCGCGGTAGGCGGCGGGCAGCCGCCGCAGCACCTCGGCGGCGAGCTCGCGCGGCGTCCAGACGAGCAGGGTGACGCCGCCGTGCGCCCCCTCGAAGGTGGCCAGAACGGTGCCGAAGGCGTCCACCCGGGCGCGGGTGTACCGGGAAAACACTTCCAGGTCGGTCGTAATGGCGTCCAGCAGCGGTCCCGGCATGAAATCAGCTTACCGCACGCGTGCTATTCTTCTATACGTGCTCACCCTGCTGCTTTCCGACATCCACGGCAACCTGGCGGCTTTGGAGGCGGTGCTCGAGCACGCCCGCCGTCACGAGTTCGAGCGCGTGCTCTTCCTGGGCGACGCGGTCGGGTACTACCCCGACGGCGACGCCGTGATCGACCGTCTGCGGGCGCTCGGCGCCGAGGGGGTGATGGGCAACCACGACGCCTGGATGCTGACCCAGGACGTGCTCGAGGGTGAGGGGTACGTCTTCGAGATCCTCCGCTGGCAGAGCGAACACCTAAGCGAGGAGAACCGCGCCTGGCTGGCCGCGCTCCCCTGGACGCGCGAGGGCGAGGGCTGGCTGGCGGTGCACGGCAGCCCCTGCGACCCCTTCCTCTACGTCGACGACCTCGACCTGGCGCGCGCGGCCTTCGGCTGCACCTCCGCGCGCTGGATCTTTCACGGCCACACCCACCTGGCCGGAGCCTTTACCGCCCTGGACGGCCCCAAGGGCCCCTGGGTGCGCTACAAGCCCTTCACCGAGCCCGAGAACCTGCTCAAGGTGGGGCCCAAGGCGCGGGCGATGGTCAACCCGGGCTCGGTGGGCCAGCCCCGCGACGGCGTTCCCCTCGCCGGGTACGCGGTCTGGGACGAGGACGCGGGGACGGTGCGCGCCTACCGGGTCGCCTTCGATATCGAAGCGGTGGCGCGGCGGGTCGAGGAGGTGGGCTTCCCGCCCGCGCTGCACCAGCGCCTCAAGAAGGGCAGGTAGGCCGTGACCCAGGTGATCGGGCACGAGCGGCAGCGGCGCTTCCTGGCGCGCAAGCCGGCCCAGAGCCTGCTCTTCGTGGGACCCGAGGGGGTGGGGCGCCGCACCGTGGCGCACTGGTTCGCCTACGGCCTCAACTGCGAGCGCGGCTTCCCGCCCTGCGGCGTCTGCGCCTCCTGCCGCACGCAGCACCACCCCGACCTCTTCGAGGTCGCCCCCCGCACCCTGACCAAGACGGGGCAGACGGCGCGCCGGCCCCAGATCCACCTGGACCAGATCGCCCCCCGCGCGGGCTCGGACGAGGAGAGCCTGCTCGAGTGGCTCCAGACCGCGCCCCGCTACCGCGCCAAGGTGGGGGTGGTGGACTCCGCGCACCTGCTGGGCGAGGCGGCGGGCAACGCCCTGCTCAAGATGCTGGAGGAGCCGCCCGCGCACGCCTACCTGATCCTGATCGCTCCCAGCCGCGAGGCGGTGCTGCCCACGCTGGCGAGCCGCAGCCTGACCGTGGGGTTCGGGCCGCTGCCCGAAGAGGAGCTGCGGGCCCTCACCGACGACGAAGCGGCGCTGCGGTACAGTGAGGGTGCGGTGGGCCGGTTGAAGACCGCCCTGGCCGATCCGGCGGGTCTGGCCGAGGCGGCGAGCGCCGCCGAGGCGTGGATCCGGGCGCTGGCCGGGGAGCCAGCCGAGCTTTTGGCGCAGACCGAGGTGCTGCGCCGGCTCGCCGAGGGCCCCTTCGACCCCTGGGTCTTCGTGGCCCGGATGCTCGAGCCCTGGCCCCCCGCCGCGCGCCGGCAGGCGCTGGAGGCGCTGCTGGAGGCGCGCGAGGCGCTCGAAGCCTACGTGGCCGCCGACCTGGTCTACACCCGGCTGGCCCTGACCCTGAGGAGGCTTTATGCCGAACTGCGTTCGGGTTCGACTGTTTCACGGTAGGGAGCCCAAACTTTACGAGATGCGTTTCAAGGGCGAGGCCCCGGCCGTGGGGACCAAGGTGGTGACGCGCACCCCCCGGGGGCTCGAGCTGGGCGAGGTGCGCGCCGCACCGCGGGAGACGAACAAGGCCTTTGGCGAGGTCGTGCGCGTCGCCGACGCCGGCGACCTCGACCGCGTCCACCGCCTGCGCGAGCAGGAGGAAAGCCTGAAGTGGTGGCTGAAGGCGCGGCTGCGCGCCAAGCTGCCCCAGGTCAAGGTGCTGGGCTGCAACTACACCCTCGACGGGGGGCACGTCGTCGTCTACTACTCGGCCGAAAACCGGGTCAACCTCGGGGGCGCGGTGCGCGAGATCGCCCGCCACGCCGGCGCCCGCGTCGAGTTCGTGGCCAAGGGCCCGCGCGACCAGACGGCCTTCCTGGGCACCCTGGGGATGTGCGGTCTGGAAAGCTGCTGCAGCACCTGGATGCAGCAGTTCGCGCCGGCCACGATCCGCATGGCCCGTGACCAGCAGCTGCCCCTCAGCCCCGAGAAGATCAGCGGCCCCTGCGGTCGCCTGCTCTGCTGCCTCGCCTACGAGCACCCCCACTACAAGGAGCTGCTGGCGGACATGCCCAAGAAGAACGCCAAGGTTTGCACCTCGGCGGGCGTCTGCGGCAAGGTGATCAAGCTCAACCCGCTCGCCGGGACCGTGGACCTCTACACCGAGGGTGGGGGCGTGATCACGGCGCCCAAGGAGGACCTGCGCCCCCGCGACAAGGAGGGGTAGTTGTGGAGTTTCAACGGGTCGAGGAAAAACCGCGCCACTTCAACCACTTCTATCCGGCCATCGCCGCGGTCATCGGGGTCGAGGCCGGGGGTCGGGTGAACTTCATGCCCGCGGTCTGGAACGTGGGGCTCTCCTTCGATCCACCGCTCTTCGGCGTGAGCGTGAGCCCCAAGCGCTTCACCCACGGCCTGCTCGAGGCCGCCTCGGCGTTCAGCGTGACCTTCCACCCCTACGAGCAGGCGGAGCGCGTGCAGCAGCTCGGCTCGGTGAGCGGCCGCGACACCGACAAGGTGGCGGCCTTCGGCCTCGAGGTGGTGCGCGGCCGCGCCCTCGACGTGCCGCTGCTCGGCGGTTTCTACGCCGCCTACGAGCTCGAGAAGACCGCCGCCTGGCCGGCGGGCGACCACACCCTCTTCGTGGGCCGGCTGCGCGGCGTCTGGGAAGACCCCGCGGCCTTCAGCGGCGAGGCCCTGGACCCGGCGCGGGTGCGGGCGCTGCTCTACTTCGGGCGCTACCGCTACGGCTACCCGGCGCCCGAGACGCGGGTGCTGGGGAAGCGCTAGCCGTGTGGGCCGAAAGGGTGCGCCGGCAGGCGCGCCGGCTCAAGGTGGGCCGCGGCTTCTTCGAGGCGCAGCTGCTCTTCGTCGACGGCAGCTTCCTGCACTTCCGCCACGACCCCCACACCCGCTGGGTGCAGGCCTGGGCGCCCGACGCGGGCGGCGCCGCTCCCGAGTTCGTGCCCCGAATCGAGCGCTTTCGCCTCAACCGCCGCCACCTGGAGGTCTGGTTCAAAGACGGCAGCCGCCTCGAGGTGCGGCTGGGGGCGCTGGGAACCCGCTTCCGCGCCCACGAATGACGCCGCCCCGTGCAGGGGCGGCGCGCGTTGCTCGGGCCGCGGTTACTTCTCGTAGGGCTTGCCGATCGCCTTGGGCGGCCGCGAGGTGCCCACGAAGCCGGCGAGCACCAGCATGGTGATGATGAAGGGGAAGGCCTCGATCACCGTCGGCGGCATGATGTCGCCGCCGCCCAGCTGGATGGCCAGGGCCTTGGCGAAGCCGAAGAGCAGCGTCGCTCCCAGCACCCCGATGGGGTGCCACTTGCCGAAGATCAGCGCCGCCAGGGCGATGAAGCCCTGACCGGCGGACATGTTGCGCACGAACTGGTTGAGGACGCCGATCGAGAGGAAGGCGCCGGCGAGCCCCGCCAGCACCCCCGAGAGGATAACCGCGGTGTAGCGGGTGCGGAAGACGTTGATCCCCATGGTGTCGGCGGCCTCGGGGTGCTCGCCCACGCTGCGCAGCCGCAGCCCCCACGGGGTCTTGAACATCACGTACCAGGTGATCGGCACCAGCGCGAAGGCCAGGTAGACGAGGGGGCTGAAGCCGAACCACTCGGGCAGCCGGTTGACGAGCTCCTTGGAGGCCGTGGTGTTGTCGTAGAAGTAGGCGAGGACGAGCGAGGGCAGGCCTGCGGCGAGCAGGTTGATGGCGGTACCGCTGATGATCTGGTCGGCCTTGTACTTGATCGAGACGACGGCGTGGATCCAGCCGATGAAGGCGCCCACGACCATCGCCAGCAGCACGGCCACCCAGGGGATCCACCAGATGCGGGCGCCGGGGTTCTCGGCCAGGTAGGGGGCTTCCATTAGCTGGGCGCTGACCGCGGCGGTGAGCGCGCCGAAGATGATCATGCCCTCGAGCGCGATGTTGACCACGCCGCTGCGCTCGCTGAACATCCCGCCCAGGGCGGTGAGCAGCAGGGTGGTGGTGGAGCGCAGCGTGGTCTGCAACAGCGGCACCAGGAAGGCAAGGGTCAAGAGATCGCCCAGGTCCATGTCAGATCACCCCCCGCGCGCCTTCTTCGGCCTGGGCCGCGAGGATCGGGTCGGTGAAGTAGCGCGGCAGGAAGCCGCCCGCGGCGATGAAGAGCACGATCAGCGCCTGCAGCATCATCACCAGCTCGCGGCTGATGCCGAGCTGCAGGTCGAGCTGCAGCCCGCCGGTGAGCAGCACCCCGAAGAGCAGCGCCGAGAGGAAGACGCCGATCGGGGTGTTCTGACCCAGGAGGGCGACGGCGATGCCGTCGAAGCCCACGTTGGTGGGCAGCGACTGCTTGAGGCGGTACTCGTCGATGCCGCCCCCGAGGACGTAGTGGGTGGCCGCCAGACCGGCGAGCGCGCCGGAGATGGCCATGGCCATGATCGTCTTCTTGGCGATGCTCACCCCGCCGTACTCGGCCGCCTTGGGGGCGAGCCCCACCGCGCGCAGCTCGTAGCCGTCGCGGGTGCGCCACATGTAGTAGTTGTAGAAGGCCACGGCGAAGGCGGCGATCACGAAGGCGCCGTTGAGGCGCACCGAGGCCAGCTTGGGCGAGAGCTCCATGGGGATGCCGGGCAGGAAGCCGCCCACGAAGTAGCCGGCCACGCCCGCGCCCAGGGCGGCGAGCAGCCGCTTGCCCAGCTCGAGCCGCGCGGTGAGTACGTAGACGACGACCATGGCCACCAGCGCCAGCGGCAGCGCCCAGCTGAGCGCGCCCGTCCAGGCGCCCGAGGCGTCCTGCTGGAAGCCGAAGAGGTTGACCATCAGCGGAATGCGGGCCGACTCGGCCACCTCGTAGCTGCGCGCCTCGTAGCCGGGGAACTTGAAGGGCATGTGCAGGGTCCACTTGCCGAAGAAGGTGTACTCGTTGGAGGCGATCATGAAGAGGAAGATCGAGGCGGCGATGTAGTTCATCATGATCGTGTTGATCACCTCGTGCGCCCCGAAGCGCGCCTTGAGCCAACCCGGGATCGCGCCCCAAAGCGCCCCGCCCGCCGCGGCGGCGAGGATGCTGAGCGGCAGGAAGACGGCCCGCGCCACCCCGTCGGGCAGGCCCGCGAACCAGTGGGCGTTGGCCAGGTGCACGCCCACGAGCATCGTCATGATGGCGCCGATGGTCAGCTGTCCGGGCGCGCCGATGTTGAACAGCCCCGCCTGGAAGCCGAAGGCCACGGCGAGGCCGGTGAAGATGAGCGGGGTGGCGATGAGCAGGCTCTGGAACCAGCCGGAGGCGGTGAGCAGCGGCCCGAAGAGGAGCTGGAAGGTGTAGGTGACGAGGTCCAGCTTGGCCGCCAGGTAGGCGAGGGTGCCGCTGCCCTCGGGCATCTTGACGTCCTTGAGGATCCAGACCACAACCGCGCCGGCCACCATGGCGAGCAGCATGCTCACCGCGGGGACGATCACCCCGCGCTAGCGCACCAAGAGCGCCCGGCCGCCGGGAAGCTGCAACCGCCCCACCGCGAGCAGGAAGAGGCTGTAGAGGAAGCTCGCGTAGGCCCCCAGCGAGAGGCTGTACCGCTTGAGCGGAGGTCTGCGGGCGCCTTCGGCCAGGGCCGCGTCGTTGACCGCCCAGACGGCGTGGTAGAAGAGGTAGGCTTCCAGGGCGAAGACGGCCACGCCCACGAGCCCGAGCACGTAGAAGACGCGGGCGCGGGTGCGCGCCTGGGGGAGGAAGGCCGCCACCGCCGCCACTAGGGCCAGGGCCACCCAGAAGACGGTGAAGTAACCCAGCCAGCTGACGTCGGGCAGCGCCTTGGCCCGGCCGTAGAGGTCGACCGTGCCCCAGAGGGTGATGAGCACCCCTTTTCCCCCGAAGGCCCGCAGCGCGATCGCCCAGGGGCTCGCGGCGAGCAGGAGCAGGAAAACGGCGGAGGTGAGGGCTAACCAAACGCGGTTCACGCCCCCGATTGTAACGCATGCCCCCCGGGCGGGTGAGCCCCGCTCCGGCGCGGTAGGATGGGCCCGATGAACGAGACCGAGGCCAAGGCCCGCAAGGTGCGCGCGATGTTCGGCGAGATCGCGCCGCGCTACGACCTGCTCAACCGGCTGCTCTCGGGCGGGGTGGACCAGCGCTGGCGGCGGCTGGCGGTGCGGCTGGCCACCGAGAAGGCCCCCCGCCGCATCCTCGACGTGGCCACCGGAACCGGCGACGTGGCCCTGCTGCTCAAGCGGGCGCGGCCCGAGGCCGAGGTGGTGGGGGGCGACTTCACCCCCCAGATGCTCGAGCTCGCGCGCGCCAAGGCCGAGCGGGCCGGTACGGACGTGCGCTTCGTGGAGGCCGACGCCCTCGCCCTGCCCTTCGCGGACGCGAGCTTCGATGCGCTCACGGTCGCCTTCGGCTTCCGCAACTTCGCCGACTACGAGCGCGGCCTCGCCGAGTTTTTCCGGGTGCTGGCGCCCGGCGGGCGGGCGGTGATCCTCGAGTTCCCGCCGCCCCCCGAGGGGCTTTTGGGCCGGGCCTACCGTTTCTACTTCAACGGCGTGCTGCCCTGGATCGGCGGGGTCGTCTCGGGCCGGCCCGAGGCCTACCGCTACCTTCCCAGCTCGGTGGAGCGCT
This sequence comes from Oceanithermus desulfurans, assembly GCF_014201675.1. Taxonomy (NCBI): domain Bacteria; kingdom Thermotogati; phylum Deinococcota; class Deinococci; order Thermales; family Thermaceae; genus Oceanithermus; species Oceanithermus desulfurans. The sequence goes on from NZ_JACHEZ010000014.1 coordinate 15,118, forward strand.
TTCCGCGGCCCGAACGGCTCGCAGAGATGATGCGCACGGCCGGCTTCGCCGGGGTGCGCTGGCGCCTGCTTACCGGCGGCATCGCCGCGGTGCACCTAGGGGACAAGCCGTGAAGCACGCGCGCGAACTGGGCCACTACCGGATCCTGATCGAGGCGCTGGAGCTGGGCCTCACCCCCGGCGAGCTCGAACAGCGCCACGGCCTCCTCGCGGGCTTCGTGCGCGAGAGCGCCGGCGGCGCCCGCTACGCCAACGAGGTGGTCGAGCTGGTGCACGGGGCCGAGGGGGTCTTCGTCTCCTTTCCCGGCTTGCCGAACGCCGCCTACGCCTGGCTGGGCGAGGCGGCGGGGGTCTTCCTCACCCCGGTGGAGGCGCAGATCTGGTTGTGGGAGGTCATGGAGCGCACCGAGGCGGGCGAGGGCGACCTGGTCGTCCTCTACGAGCCCGGTTACGCCGACGACGACGAGAAGATCTTCATGGCCTACACCTTCGAGGGCGAGCGTTACCAGCGGGGCTGGCCGCGCACCAAGCTGCCCCTCTTCCTCTGGCTCGCCGCGCCCGACGAGCACCTGCTGATGCTGCACGCTCCCGGCGAGGGCTACCTGGCCTTCCGCCTCGAGCGCGGGGCGCCGATGCTGGGCGGGGCGGAGTCGTGAGCGCCTACGACGTGCTCGTGGTGGGGGCGGGGCCGAGCGGCAGCGAGGCCGCCTGGGCGCTGGCGCGGCGGGGGTTTGCCGTCGGTCTGGTGACCGACAGCCTCGACAGCGTCTACCGGCCCGAGCGGCTCCCGGAGGGCGAGGCGCCTGCGGGCAGCCTGCTGGCCGAGGCCTGGGCCGGCGACGTCTGGGAGCTGCACCGCCGGGCCAAGTACGCCCTCGAGGCGCTCGCGGACCTCCACCTCTTCCAGTCGTCGGTCGCAGCGCTGCTGGTCGAGGAGGGCCGCGCCGTCGGCGTGCGCACCTGGGAGGGCTTCGACCACCGCGCCGGCGCGGTGGTGCTCGCCGTGGGCAGCTTCCTGGGCGCCACGCTTTCGGCGGGGGCGCTCGAGGAGGCCGCGGGGCGGCTGGGGGAGGCCGCCTATCCCGACCTCTACGAACACCTCCAGCGCCTCGGCTTCGCCTTCGTACCCGACGCCTACGAGGTGCCCGCCGCCCAGGGCGCGCCCGCCTACACGGTGCGTTTCCAGCGCTTCGCCCCCGAGGAGTGGGAGGCCGCGAGCGGCCGCCTCTCCCGCTTCGCGAACCTCTACGCCGCCGGCCGGGTGGTCACGGGGCACGCGCCGCCCCAGGCGCGGGCGGCCTCAGGCCTCGCCCTCGGCCGCTTACTCGAACCCGGCGGCGCGCAGTAACTTGCGGTCCAGCTCGGAAAGCGGGCGGCCGCCGGGGTCCTCCCCGCCGCGGGCGGCCCGGCCCGTGAAGACGTGCACGACCAGGCGGCGGTGGCTGAAGGCGTGGCGTACCGTGCCCGCGGCCTCCACCGCCCCGGCGCCGTAGCGCGCCAGCGCCGCCTGGGGCGGCGCCGTACCCGGGCCCATGGGCACGCCCCACAGACCGGCGAGCTCGCCGTCTGCGCGTCGCTCCAGCACCACCCCGCCGGGCGCGCGGAGCACCAGCGCCCAGCGCGCCTCGTTCACCGCCCGCCGCTTTTTGGGCGCGGGGTAGCGCTCCGGCGCGGCCCGCGCGCGGCAGAGGCCGGCGAGCGGGCAGGCGGCGCAGTTCGGGCTCCGTGGCGTGCAGACGCGCGCGCCCAGCTCCATCAAGGCCTGGTTCCAGTCGCCGGGCCTTGCGGGCTCGAGCCACGCCCCCGCCACCCGCTCGAGCCAGGCCGGCTTGGGATCCGGTTCGGCGTGCACCCGCGCCAGCACCCGCCGCACGTTGCCGTCCACTGCCGCCACCGGCTCGCCGAAGGCGATGCTCGCCACCGCCGCGGCGGTGTAGGGCCCCACGCCCGGCAGTTCCAGCAGCCCCTCGCGGTTTTGCGGCCAGCCTTCGCGCGCCACCCGCAAGGCCAGCTGGCGCAGCCTTCGCGCACGGGCGTAGTAGCCCGCGCCCTGCCAGACCTCGAGCACCTCCTCCTCCCCGGCCGCGGCCAGCGCCTCCACCGTAGGGAAGCGCGCGAGGAAGCACCGGTAGTAGGGGAGGGCCTGGTCCACCCGGGTCTGCTGCAAGAGTACCTCGCTGAGCAGCACCCGGTAGGGGTCGCGCGTACCGCGCCAGGGCAGCTCGCGGCGCTCGGCGTCGTACCAGGCGAGCAGCGCCCGGCGGAGCTCGGGGGTCATTTCGACGTCGGGCACGGCGGGTAGAGCCCCGGCGGGGGCAGCAGGTCGCGCTCGGGGCGGGTGGAGCGCTCTCCCGTCCAGACGCGCCGCCGCCACCCTTCGGGGGTGCGTTCGTAATAGTAGACGGCGTTCTCGGGGGCGACGTAGATCCAGAGCCTACCGCCGGCGTCCCACAGCCAGTAGACCTCGGGGTCCTTGCGGAAGGGGGCCCGCTCGTCGCGCAGCAGCGTGCGCCGCCCCTCGCGGATTACCGGAACGCCGTGGTCGAAGTCGAAGACGTAGGCTTCGCCGGGCGAGCGCTGCGGCAGCACCCGGTTCGCCGGCGCGGCGCGGCAGCCGCCCAGGAGGAGCAGGAGGACGAGGAGCGGCCTAGCCAAAGTTGTAGTGCTTGCGTACGGGCTCGAGCACCTTCCAGGTGCAGCGCATCCCCCGGGGGAAGGTGACCAGGTCGCCCGCGCCCACCTCCACCGGCTCGCCCCCGTCGGGCGTGACCACGACGCGGCCCTCCAGAAAGTAACAGGTCTCTTCGGCGTCGTAGGTCCAGGGGAAGGTGCTTTCCTCCTTGGTCCAGACGGGCCAGCCGAAGACGCCCATCGCTTCCAGCTTCTCCCTGGGCGGGTTGTGAACGACTTGGATCTCCATCGCGGCCTCCTCACATCAAGCGGCGGTGCTCTGCCAGCATGCAGCGGTCCTGCACCACGGTGATGCCCGCGTCCGTGAGCTTTTCGGCGAAGGCGTCGTTGCGGATGCCCAGCTGCAGCCAGACCACCCCCGGCGGCGGCTCCATGGCCAGGATCTCGTCCAGGTGCCCATCCAGCTTGTCCGCGGCGCGGAAGACGTCCACCACGTCCACGGGTTCGTCGATCTCGTCGAGCCGCGCCCGCACCCGCTCGCCGAAGAGCTCACGGCCGGCGTACTTCGGGTTCACCGGCAGCACCCGGTAGCCGTGCTCACGCAGGTAGGCCGGCACGTAGTGCGCGGGGCGCTTCGGGTCGGGGTGCGCCCCCAGCACGGCCACGGTGTAGGCGCTGCCCAGGATCCAGCGCAGGTCTTCGTCGCGCTCCACGATGTGCATGCCTGCAGTCTACCCCCCGAGGCGGAAGGGGTTGAAGTCGGTGTCGGTGTCGAAGTAGTCCTCGTCCTCTGCGCGCTTGAGCGCGCCCACCACCGCGTAGGTGAGCGGCAGGAAGACGACCTCGACGCCCACCTTGAAGACGTAGTTGCTCGCGAACATCAGCCCCAGCACGTAGGCGGGGAAGACTCCGGCGAAGGCGACGAGCAGGAAGAGCCCGGTGTCCACCGCCTGGCCCACCAGCGTCGAGCCCAGCGCCCGCGCGCCGAAGAAGCGGCCGCGGCTCTTCACCTTCATCTTGGCCAGCACGTAGCTGTTGGCGAACTCGCCCGCCCAGTAGGCGAGCAGGCTGCCCAGGACGATGCGCGGCACCAGGCCGAAGAGCCGGTCGAAGGCCTCGGCGTAGGGCGTCACTTCGGGGTCCGCGAGCGCCGGCAGCGCCGCGACCGCGCTGAAGGTCAGGCTCGCGAGCGCCAAGAGCGCGAAGCCGGTCCAGATCACCCGGCGGCTGCGTGCGTAGCCGTAGACCTCGGTGAGGACGTCGCCAAAGATGTAGGCCAGCGGAAAGAGCAGCGTGCCCCCGTCGAAGGTGAAGGGGCCGAGCACCACCACCTTGGTGGCGGCGACGTTCGAGATGATCAGCACGGCCACGAAGGCAGCGGTAATGAGGTCGAGGTAGCGGTAGGTCTTCATCGTCTCCCCGGTGCGCAGGCACCGTGGCCATCATAAGGCAGGGTGCGCCGCCGGCGGCCACCTTCTGACAAGAGCCAGTGGCCTGCAGCTTGTGGCCTGTGGAACTCCCGTGACGTAACGTCTTGCACGCTCCGGTCGCAACCGCCTCCCTCCCAGCTTCCATACCCCACACCCCACCTCTTACCCCCCAACCAACTACCCCCCTCCGGCCCGCGGCCACCTCCCCTGGCGGGGGAGGAAAGCATCGGCCTGCGACCCGGGGTTCGTGGCTCGAAGGGGGGGCCTATCGGTGGCGACGAAATCTCAGACGTTTTCCCGGCATGGGCCCCGGATCTCGGCCGGCAGGCGGCCTCGTCCGGGGAAGCGAAAAATGCGGTAGGTGGCTCGTGGCCTGTAGCTTGTGGAAACACCTTGACCGGCCCAGGCCAACCGAGGGGGACCCGTGTTTCCTTGATGCCGAGCAATACGACGCCGGTGGTCGGTCGCCGTCCCCCCAGGCTCCCTCCCCTTGGGGGAGGGCTGGGGTGGGGGTTTGGAAAGCGGCTCGTGGCTTGTGGGCTGTAGCTGGTGGAAAATCCATAGCGCGCCATAGC
>NZ_JACHEZ010000015.1 GCF_014201675.1 Oceanithermus desulfurans
CCCCCTTTGATATCTTGAGTCTTGCGCCCAGTAAGGACCACGGTCCTCTACCCGGCGCACGGATCTTGAAAGGTGGCGTGACGTAAGTACCGTCCTGAAGCGAGCAAAGGCGGCCTGTAGCCTGTGGCCCGCGGCCTGTGGTTTTCTCCTACCTTCCTTCTTCCCAACCGCGAGCCCACCACGAGCCACAAGCTACGAGCCACGAGCCTTTCCTCGCACATCATCCTTGTCCTGAAAGGTCAAGATACGAAGGGCGCACGGTGGATGCCTTGGCACCCGAGCCGATGAAGGACGTGGCTACCTGCGATAAGCCAGGGGGAGCCGGTAGCGGGCTTCGATCCCTGGATCTCCGAATGGGGAAACCCGGCCGGTGGGAACACCGGTCACCGTCACCTCGGTGACGGGGGGAACGTGGGGAACTGAAACATCTAAGTACCCACAGGAGAGGAAAGCGAATGCGACTCCCTGAGTAGCGGCGAGCGAAAGGGGACCAGCCTAAACCGCAGTGCTTGCACTGCGGGGTTGTGGGGCCTCCAAATGCCGAATCCGTAGCCTAGCCGAAGCGTTCTGGGAAGGCGCGCCAGAGAAGGTGAAAGCCCTGTAGGCGAAAGGCGGGCGGATAGGCGGAGGTACCCGAGTAGCGTGGGGTTCGTGGAACCCTGCGTGAATCTGCGCGGCCCACCGCGTAAGGCTAAGTACTCCGGGTGACCGATAGCGAACCAGTACCGTGAGGGAAAGGTGAAAAGAACCCCGGGAGGGGAGTGAAATAGAACCTGAAACCGTGCGCTTACAAGCAATCACGGCCCTACGTCTTCGATTCGTCGAAGGCACGGGTTGTGGTGTGCCTATTGAAGCATGAGCCTGCGACTTACGTGGGCCGGCGAGCTTAAGCCGTCGAGGCGGAGGCGAAGCGAAAGCGAGTCCGAACAGGGCGACAGAGTCGGTCCGCGTAGACCCGAAACCGGGCGAGCTAGCCCTGGCCAGGCTGAAGCGCGGGTGAAACCGCGTGGAGGGCCGAACCGGTAAGAGATGCAAATCTTTCGGATGAGCTGGGGTTAGGAGTGAAAAGCTAACCGAGCCCGGAGATAGCTGGTTCTCTCCGAAATGACTTTAGGGTCAGCCTCAGGTGGCAACGTACGCCTGTAAAGCACTGCTAGGGCTAGGGGGCCTACCAGCCTACCAACCCCTGGCAAACTCGGAAGGGCGTACGTGAAGGCCTGGGAGTGAGGGCGCGAGCGATAACGTCCGTGTCCTAACGGCGGAACAACGCAGACCGCCAGCTAAGGTCCCCAAGTCTGGACTAAGTGGGAAAGGATGTGAGGGCGCCCAGACAGCCAGGAGGTTGGCTTAGAAGCAGCCACCCTTTAAAGAGTGCGTAATAGCTCACTGGTCGAGTGCCCTCGCGCCGAAAATGATCGGGGCTCAAGTCCAGCACCGAAGCTGCGGGTGCAGCGGGATGACCGCTGCGCGGTAGGAGAGCGTTCCCCATGCCGATGAAGGTCGACTGACGAGGGCGGCTGGAGGTACGGGAAGTGCGAATGCAGGCATAAGTAACGATAAAAGGGGTGAGAATCCCCTTCGCCGTAAGCCCAAGGGTTCCTACGCAACGGTCGTCGGCGTAGGGTTAGGCGGGACCTAAGGCGTACCCGAGAGGGGAAGCCGATGGACAGCCGGTTAATATTCCGGCCCCACTCCACTGGAGCGATGGGGGGACGCTTTAGGCTAGGCGGACCGGAGCCATGGATGAGCCCGGCCGCGGTCCGGGGGGCAGAGGGTAGGCAAATCCGCCCTCTACACGCTCGCCGGCCGCGGGGAAGCCCGTAGGGGTGATAACCCGCTGACGCCAGGGAGCCGAGAAAAGCCTCTAAGCGATGAAGGTGGAGTGCCCGTACCGTAAACCGACACAGGTGGGCGGGTGCAAGTGCACTAAGGCGCGCGAGAGAACCCTCGCTAAGGAACTCTGCAAAATGGCCCCGTAACTTCGGGAGAAGGGGTGCTGCGCGTAGGGTGATGAGCCCGAGGCAGCCGCAGTGAACAGGCTCTGGCGACTGTTTACCAAAAACACAGCTCTCTGCGAACACGTAAGTGGACGTATAGGGAGCGACGCTTGCCCGGTGCCGGAAGGTCAAGGGGAGGGGTGCAAGCTCCGAACCGAAGCCCCGGTGAACGGCGGCCGTAACTATAACGGTCCTAAGGTAGCGAAATTCCTTGTCGGGTAAGTTCCGACCTGCACGAAAAGCGTAACGATCGGAGCGCTGTCTCAGCGAGGGACTCGGTGAAATTGAACTGGCCGTCAAGATGCGGCCTACCCGTGGCAGGACGAAAAGACCCCGTGGAGCTTTACTGTAGCCTGGCGTTGGTCTTTGGACACGTCTGTGTAGGATAGGTGGGAGCCTGCGAACCCGGCCCGCCAGGGTCGGGGGAGGCGCCGGTGAAATACCACCCTGACGTGTTCGGAGGCCTAACCGGCACCAGCCGGGACAGCGCTTGGTGGGCAGTTTGACTGGGGCGGTCGCCTCCTAAAGCGTAACGGAGGCGCCCAAAGGTTCCCTCAGCGCGGACGGAAACCGCGCGGAGAGCGCAAGGGTACAAGGGAGCTTGACTGCGAGGCCTGCAAGCCGAGCAGGGACGAAAGTCGGGCCTAGTGAACCGGTGGTTCCGTGTGGAAGGGCCATCGATCAACGGATAAAAGTTACCCCGGGGATAACAGGCTGATCTCCCCCGAGCGTCCACAGCGGCGGGGAGGTTTGGCACCTCGATGTCGGCTCGTCGCATCCTGGGGCTGAAGAAGGTCCCAAGGGTTGGGCTGTTCGCCCATTAAAGCGGCACGCGAGCTGGGTTCAGAACGTCGTGAGACAGTTCGGTCTCTATCCGCCACGGGCGCAGGAGGTTTGAGGGGAGCTGCTCCTAGTACGAGAGGACCGGAGTGGACGTACCTCTGGTATCCCTGCTGTCCCTCCCGGGGCATAAGCAGGGTAGCCATGTACGGTCGGGATAACCGCTGAAAGCATCTAAGCGGGAAGCCCACCCCAAGATGAGACCTCCCACTGGGTCAACCAGGTAAGGACCCCGGTAGATCACCGGGTTGATAGGCCGGAGGTGTAAGCGCGGCGACGCGTTGAGCTGACCGGTCCTAATCGTCCGAGGTCTTGACCTTTTTCTGCACTCATCGA
>NZ_JACHEZ010000016.1 GCF_014201675.1 Oceanithermus desulfurans
GTCTTGCGCCCAGCGGGTGCGGGGATCTTGAAAGCACGGATCAGGGAAGGCGAAAAGCGCAGGCCGGACGCGGGTAAACCCCACACGCGGTCTGCGTAAAAAAAGCCTGCAGCACACCTAAAAGCAAGCGCGCTCGCCCCACCCCTTCTTCCCTGCTCCCTACGGGAGCGGCGGTAGGGGAGGTCGCGAGCGACGCCATGCGCAAACCCGCAGAGTTTCTGCGGATCTTCTCTTCGAGTGTTAGGCCTCAGGGCCTAGGACTGTAATGGAGAGTTTGATCCTGGCTCAGGGTGAACGCTGGCGGCGTGCCTAAGACATGCAAGTCGTGCGAAGCTTCCCCGGAGTCTTCGGACACTGGGGCAGCTTAGCGGCGGACGGGTGCGTAACACGTAGGTGACCTACCCGGAAGACGGGGACAACCCGGGGAAACCCGGGCTAATCCCCGATGTGGACCCGCCCCCTGGGGCGTGTCTAAAGGGCTTCGGCCGCTTCCGGATGGGCCTGCGGCCCATCAGCTTGTTGGTGAGGTAAAGGCTCACCAAGGCGACGACGGGTAGCCGGTCTGAGAGGATGGCCGGCCACAGGGGCACTGAGACACGGGCCCCACTCCTACGGGAGGCAGCAGTTAGGAATCTTCCGCAATGGACGAAAGTCTGACGGAGCGACGCCGCTTGCGGGATGAAGCCCTTCGGGGTGTAAACCGCTGAACAGGGGACGAAAACCCCGCAAGGGGAATGACGGTACCCTGCTAATAGCACCGGCCAACTCCGTGCCAGCAGCCGCGGTAACACGGAGGGTGCGAGCGTTACCCGGATTTACTGGGCGTAAAGGGCGTGTAGGCGGCCCGTTAAGTCCGGTGTCAAAGCCCACGGCTCAACCGTGGAAAGGCGCCGGATACTGGCGGGCTAGACGGACGGAGGGGGTAGCGGAATTCCCGGAGTAGCGGTGAAATGCGTAGATACCGGGAGGAACGCCGATAGCGAAGGCAGCTACCTGGACGTCCCGTGACGCTGAGGCGCGAAAGCGTGGGGAGCAAACCGGATTAGATACCCGGGTAGTCCACGCCCTAAACGATGAGTGCTGGGTGTCGGGCTTTGGCTCGGCGCCGTAGCTAACGCGTTAAGCACTCCGCCTGGGGAGTACGGCCGCAAGGCTGAAACTCAAAGGAATTGACGGGGGCCCGCACAAGCGGTGGAGCATGTGGTTTAATTCGAAGCAACGCGAAGAACCTTACCAGGCCTTGACATGCCGGGAACCCCCTGGAAACAGGGGGGTGCCCTTCGGGGAGCCCGGACACAGGTGCTGCATGGCCGTCGTCAGCTCGTGTCGTGAGATGTTGGGTTAAGTCCCGCAACGAGCGCAACCCCTGTCGCTAGTTGCCAGCAGTTCGGCTGGGCACTCTAGCGAGACTGCCCGGGAAACCGGGAGGAAGGCGGGGATGACGTCTGGTCAGCATGGCCCTTACGGCCTGGGCGACACACGTGCTACAATGGCCGGCCCAAAGCGCAGCGACCTGGCGACGGGAAGCGAATCGCAAAAAGCCGGTCTCAGTTCGGATTGCAGTCTGCAACTCGACTGCATGAAGGCGGAATCGCTAGTAATCGCGGATCAGCCATGCCGCGGTGAATACGTTCCCGGGCCTTGTACACACCGCCCGTCAAGCCATGGGAGTGGGTTCCACCTGAAGTCGCCGGGAGCCCGTCAGTGGGCAGGCGCCGAGGGTGGGGCTCATGACTGGGGCTAAGTCGTAACAAGGTAGCTGTACCGGAAGGTGCGGCTGGATCACCTCCTTTCTAAGGAGTCTTCGGTTCCCTCCCGCCCGAGGCGGCGAGCGGAACCCACTTCTTACGCTTGCGGCTTGCCCCCGCGAAGGCGGGGGCCTGAACGCCCTCCCTGATCCGTGCCTGCCCCCGTGCAGACGGGGGCCTGCCCCCGCGAAGGCGGGGGCCTGCCCCGCCCTCAGGCGCGACGACCCCCGGCTACGGCCGGGGGTTTGCTTTTGGGAACAGGGCTTGTGGCTCGTAGCCTGTAGCTTGTAGAAACACCACAAGCATCTTTCGCCACCCGACCGGACGCGTAGGGGCGGACCCGTGTGTCCGCCCGAACGGTTCGTAAAGGCAAACGCGTCTGTAGCTCGTAGCTTGAGGCTTGTAGAGGCGCCATAACCGGCTTTCAGCATTTGACCGGTTGGGGAGGGTATAAAACCCTCCCCTACGTTCCAGCGAAGGCGCGTCAGCGGCAACCCAACCCCGGCTTCTCTACCGGCATGGGCCCCGGATCTCGGCCGGCAGGCCGGCCTCGTCCGGGGAAGCGAAAAAGCAGCCTGTGGCCTGTAGCTTGTGGCTCGTGGAAACCCCGTGACGTAACGTCGTGCACGCACCGGTGGCGTTCACCGTTCTCCTGCCTCCCTACAACCTTTTCACCACCTACTACCTACCACGCACCACGCACTACGCACCACGCACCACGCACTACGCACCACGCACTACGCACCACCGGTCTCCGTCATCCCCGACGAGGCGCGGAGCG
>NZ_JACHEZ010000017.1 GCF_014201675.1 Oceanithermus desulfurans
CGTATCCTTATGGGTTCTTCGACGGTGCCCGGAGCCACGGAGACGAAGACTTCGTTGCCCGGCAGGCCGACCCCGCCGCCGGTGGGGGGGATGACGGCCTCACCATAAGGTCTGTCGGTGCCCGTGTTCGTAGCCCCGTTGCCCGAGGCGCGGTAACCAAGTATCGAAAGGATAGCGACTGCAAGAAGGGCGGCGAATAATACAGTGCGCCTAGGTTTGGTTGCTGTCATCCCTGCCCCCCATCCAGTACTTGGCAACCCTGAGTCTCGCTGTTGATCTCGTCGCAAGGAACCAGGGGGTAGTCGCAGTTCAGCGCATCCGTAAAGTAAACATCGCTCTCTTCAAGGGTAGTGGCTTTATCGTTGTGCAGGGCCCGGGGCGAGAGAGCGGTGGGCGCGACTCCGTAATCGACCTCGAGGAAGACCTCATCCCGATAGGTTCCGCTCATGAGGTCTTCCTCGGCGCTCTCGGGGACGGGATCGCCATCGATCGTGACGAGCCTCCCCTCGCCCACGCGCACCCAGGTACTCTTCCCGTCGTCGTAGACGTAAAGGGGAACCTCATAGGTTCCCGAGCCGGGTTTGAGGTCGAAGAGAAAGCCTTCCTGCGCCTTGGTAAGTTTGAAGCGCAGCTTTACAGGGTTTTGGCCGGTGCGCACCTGGTTGCCCTCTGCGTCGTACATGCGCACCTGCAAGAAGCCGGCCGAAGCCAGCTGCAGCCCGCCCTCTTCGGCGAACTCACCCGGGAACAGGGCACGGTCCCGCGAGGGGTCGAGCGCGAGAGCCTGTATGCGGACCACGCTCTCCGGTACCGTGTCGGCCGTTACGATTACGGTGCCGTCATCCGCGGTCCACGCCTCAGATCCGGGATAGAGAACGCCAAGGTCGGGCGGCAGCAGCGCCAAGTCGGGAGCGGCGATGGCGGTGTCTTGTTGGGGGACGTTAACCCACTTTTCGTTTCGTGCAACAACTTCTTGGTAACCCTTCTCCGCAACAAGGAGAAGGCGGTCACCAGGCTGTACGCCGGTAACCGAAAGATCATAGAACCCAGCGGTCTCGGCTCGATTCAGTACGTTTCCCGCCGCATCGAATACGGTCAGCTTGGCACGCGTAGGGTAGTAGATCGAGCCGGAAGGGTAGTGCTTAACTTCCAGCACAACGCCGCGCAATTGCATGACGGGCGGCTCCGGCTCGGCTTTCTCGCACGAGGACATAGATAGCCACAATGCCAGCCAAAGCAGCATATAAAAAACGAACTTTAACATAAATGGTATTATAGCATAAATAATTTTGTATAAACACAATGCAAGTGGGAAATGCCTAGCTGTGCAGTCTCACCACGTTGTTCACACTAACCCCCAAGCGTGAGACGGGGGCCTGGTTGCCCAGGCTGCTGTGGGGGCGGTGCCAGTTGTAGTAGTGAAG
>NZ_JACHEZ010000018.1 GCF_014201675.1 Oceanithermus desulfurans
GCAAGGAGGAAACCATGGCCAAAGGTGTATTCGAACGAACCAAGCCCCACGTCAACGTGGGCACCATCGGTCACGTCGACCACGGCAAGACCACCCTCACCGCGGCGATCACCTTCGCCGCCGCCGCCGCCAACCCCAACGTCGAGGTGGCCAGCTACGACGAGATCGACAAGGCCCCCGAGGAGAAGGCCCGCGGCATCACCATCAACACCGCCCACGTGGAGTACGAGACCGAGAAGCGCCACTACTCCCACGTCGACTGCCCCGGCCACGCCGACTACGTCAAGAACATGATCACCGGCGCGGCCCAGATGGACGGCGCCATCCTCGTCGTCTCCGCCGCCGACGGCCCCATGCCCCAGACCCGCGAGCACATCCTGCTGGCCCGTCAGGTGGGCGTCCCCTACATCGTCGTCTTCATGAACAAGACCGACATGGTCGACGACCCCGAGCTCCTCGAGCTCGTCGAGATGGAGGTGCGCGAGCTCCTCAGCGACTACGAGTTCCCCGGTGACGACGTCCCCGTCATCGCCGGCTCCGCCCTCAAGGCCCTCGAGGCGCTGCAGGCCAACCCGAACACCCAGCGCGGCGAGAACGAGTGGGTCGACAAGATCTGGGAGCTCCTCGACGCCATCGACGAGTACATCCCCACCCCCGAGCGCGACGTCGACAAGCCCTTCCTGATGCCGGTCGAGGACGTCTTCACCATCACCGGTCGCGGCACCGTCGCCACCGGCCGCGTCGAGCGCGGCAAGATCACCGTGGGCGAGGAGGTCGAGATCGTCGGCCTGCGCCCCACCCACAAGACCGTCGTCACCGGCCTGGAGATGCACCGCAAGATCCTCCAGGAGGCCATCGCCGGCGACAACGTCGGCGCCCTCTTGCGCGGCGTCGCCCGCGACGAGATCGAGCGCGGCCAGGTCATCGCCAAGCCCGGCTCCATCACCCCCCACACCAAGTTCGAGGCCTCGGTCTACATCCTCAAGAAGGAGGAGGGCGGCCGCCACACCGGCTTCTTCACCGGCTACCGCCCCCAGTTCTACTTCCGCACCACCGACGTCACCGGCGTCGTCACCCTCCCCGAGGGCGTCGAGATGGTCATGCCCGGCGACAACGTCGAGTTCACCGTCGAACTCATCAAGCCCATCGCCCTGGAAGAAGGCCTCCGCTTCGCCATCCGCGAGGGCGGCCGCACCGTGGGCGCTGGGGTCGTGACCAAGATTCTGGAGT